>JAUWGA010000074.1 GCA_030606635.1 Methanosarcinales archaeon | reverse complement strand
TGTATAGTCCCAAATGTTTTGACTTTATATACTCCCCTCCACTTTCTAAATTTTCTCACAATCCTGCCCCCATCCGCTTGAGAAAGACGTTCAGCTTACATCCATCCGGAAGTCTTGACCAAAATGCATCCTCTGGCGTCTGAAGATAATGCTTTGTATCCAGACTTTCATGGTATCGTACTGTATTGTACCACTTTACAAAATCTGCAAAACTCTTGAATTTCATTCGTTGTTTTTCGTACAAATCGTGCCATTTTTCGACCTTTCCGTTAGTCTGCGGATGTTTAACCCTTGCTTTGATGTGCTTTATTCCGTGCCCCTTTAGGAATGCTTCAAACTTGCTTTCACTCTCGCCATGTTTGTCTTTCTTATTTGCATAATATTGGCTTCCCCTATCGGTTATTACCTGTTCTATCTTTCGGATCCCGCCCTACTCATTCAGCACAGCCGCCACAATACCGATGCTGTTTTCACCAGTAGCCGCAGCAAATTCATCGCCTGCCAGAATGTATCGTGAGCTGTCATCCAAAGCCACTGACACTTCTTTTCTGTTGATCTTACTCGTATGCCAGTCTAAATGGATGGCGGTCAAGCTATGCTTCCGTTCGTACCGGATCCAGTCTTTTCGACGTTTCTTTTTATTCTTATTCTCCTGCGCAAGCCCATTTTTCAAAAGAACTTGATGGATGCGGTTATGCGGAATGTGCTTCCCGTACTTGAACTCGATTATTTTCTCCAGCCTTCTCGCGCCCAATTTTTGCTCTTCATGCACCTTGAGTATTAGCTCCTCCGAGCCTTCATCTATTTCTTTCTTCTTCCGGCCAAATTTTTTAATCGGTATCGGCTCATGGTGCTTTATCCAGTGCATCCAAACTCTCTTAACCGTGGATTCACTTAATTTCATGTCACGAGCAATGTTTTTAGTACTGTCATTTTTGGTCTTCGCCCGAATTATATACCTTATTTTCTTTTCTGTTAATTTTATGACTTTATTTCGTCGTCCCATGCGGAAGAAGATGGGTATATAAAGTCAAAGGTTTCGGGACTATACAACCGATCGCATTTGACCACAACAGTTATATATGAAGATACGGTAATGGGGGAGTGGTCACTTAACAGATAACAGGTGATAACATGACCATGACAAAAGACGATATAATCGCCGCAGTCGAGGAGAATAACGTAAAGTTCATCCGGCTGTGGTTCACAGACATTATGGGAGTTTTAAAGAGTTTTGCGATCACGAAATCGGAACTCGAAAACGCGCTCACCGACGGGATGGGCTTTGATGGCTCGTCGATTGCAGGGTATCAGGACATCGAGGAGAGTGATATGGTTGCGATGCCAGACACATCGACCTTCCAGATCCTCCCGTGGAGACCGCAGGATGATGCAACCGCACGGATGTTTGTGGATGTGCTGACCCCTGACCGGAAGCCGTACGAGGGCGATCCGAGATATGTTCTCAAGAGAAACCTTGAGCGGGCGAAGAAGATGGGGCTTGAGATGTTTGTCGGACCCGAACTTGAATTCTTCTACTTCAAGGACTCGGATGCCCCGGAAGTCCTTGATAAGGGCGGGTACTTTGACTTAACACCGCTTGACCTTGCGACCGATTACAGGAGAGAGACGGTCTTTGCGCTTGAGAAGATGGGGATTCGGGTGGAGTATAGCCACCACGAGGTTGCGCCCTCCCAGCACGAGATCGATCTCAGATACTCCGAGGCTCTCGCCATGGCGGACAATGTGATGACGTATAAGCTTGTCGCAAAGGAGATTGCCAGAAACTTCGGAGTTTATGCAACGTTCATGCCAAAACCGATCTTCGGAGAGAACGGATCAGGCATGCACACACACCAATCGCTATTTAGGGGCGACAGGAACGCATTCTTCGACGCTGACTGTGAATACGATCTCTCAGACCTTGCGCAGAGCTACATCGCAGGATTGCTCCATCATTCAAGAGAGATATGTTCGGTCTTTGCCCAGAGCGTGAACTCGTACAAGCGACTCGTTCCCGGGTTTGAGGCGCCGGTCTACATCGCATGGGCACGCAGGAACAGGTCTGCACTCATACGGGTGCCGATGTACCAGCCAGGAAAGGAGCTTGCAACACGGATGGAATACCGTGCAGCAGACCCGGTCTGCAACCCGTACCTGACATTTGCGGTGATGCTTGCAGCAGGACTTGAGGGCGTCGAGAAAGGATACGAACTGCCAGCGCCACTTGAGCAGAACATCTACAAGATGAGCGAAACCGAGCGGAAGAAACTGGGTGTTAAGTCGCTGCCCGCAAGTCTGGGTGAGGCGATCGCCGAGACCGAGAAGAGTGAGCTTGTGCGCCGGGCACTCGGAGACCACACCTTCGAGCGGTTCATCTCGCTTAAGAAACAGGAATGGGACGATTACCGGATACAGGTCACGCCTTACGAGATCGAGAAGTTTCTGCCTGTGATGTGAGTGATTCGTGTCTGCGCCCTGTAAGAAAGCGGCGCAGACATGTGGTTTTTTAGCCAGTATCATTGTTTATTTTTATGATATAAACCCAGCAAAACTATTTTATCTTCGTTCTTTAGGTATAAATAAGACAACCTGAAAGGTGGAATATGAACTTCTCTGGTGTTCACCTCTTTAAAGAGTCCATTTTCATATCTTTTCAGAGCTTCTTCCGTTCTTCTGGCAAAATATATAAGTCTCTTGGCACGGCACCATTCATTAAACTTATATATCAGAAGATCGTTAGATGGTTACCCCATGCCAGAACCTGACACGCCCTACCCAAAGATCGATAAACCTTCACTACCAAATACAACAGGAAATGGAAAGGAGCACGAGACCAAATGACCGATTACGCAGTATTCTGGGGATGTACAATCCAGGCACGGTTCCCGTTCATGGAGAAATCAGTTAGACTCGTCGCAGACCTGCTTGATATCAGACTCCATGAGATCGAGGGCACCACATGTTGCCCCACGAAGCTGGTCAAGATAGGAGACGAGTTCGCATGGTATGTCACAGCAGCAAGAAACCTCGCCCTGGTAGAGGCGATGGGCATGGACCTTGTAACGCCGTGCAATGGCTGTTACGGCACATTAAAGTCAGCAGCATCCGAGCTTAACCGGAACACCAAACTCAAGGGCGCTGTAAACGAACTACTCGCAAGTGTGGGGCTCGAGTACAGGGGAAATACAGAGATAAAACACTTAATCGAAGTATTGCACGATGACATCGGCGCAGACACAATAAAAAAACACGTAACAAGACCGCTTGACGGGATGAATATTGCAGTCCACTACGGATGCCATCTGGTCCGCCCGAGTTCTGCGATACATTTTGATGACCCGAATGAGCCGACGAAGTTCGATCTTCTCGTCGAGGCGCTGGGCGCCAAGAGTGTGGATTATCGTACAAAGATGCTCTGCTGCGGAAATGACCTTTCCAACACTGAGGATCCCTCAGACGCAATCGCACTGGCTCGCGAGAAGATTCTTGAGGTTCAGAATATTTCCGATGCCATGACGATGATGTGTCCTGCCTGCTTCACCCAGTTTGATTCGAAGCAGTACTTAATGGAGAAGAGCGGTGAGCGGTTGCACATACCTGTTGTGTATTTCACGGAACTGATGGGGCTTGCATTCGGATTTGAGCCTTCCGAACTTGGCATGGATATGCACCGGGTCGAGACGGACTCGTTCATCGAAAAATGGCATGAGCGCGCAGGACACCTCGCGAGTGCGAGGGAGTATTTCGATCTCGCGGATCTGCGGCGTTGCTACGAGTGTGCTGCTTGTGTCAACGACTGTCCTGTCACGAAATCGGTTCCGCGGTTTGAGCCGAACCGGATAATCGGCGATGTTCTGCATGGCAAGCTGGATGAGGTAGTTGCGTCCCCGGATATCTGGTACTGCACAAACTGCTACACCTGTTACGAACTCTGTCCGCAGAAGTTCGGCATGTTACAGGTTTTTGACCGTCTGAAGAGCCTTGCAAGCGACCGCGGTATGGCTCCCGAGGGTTTCAAAGGCGGACTGGCACTCTTTCTGGACACTGGAAAGCTGGGCGAGCCAACCGCAATGCGCAAGAAACTGAAACTCCCGGAGCCCCCGAAGAGCGGTGCAGGCGAGCTGAAAGGTTTGATTGCGATCATCAGAGCGCGAGATCTGGAAAATAAAGGAAATGAAGAAGATGATGGAAATAAAGAAAATCAAGAGGGAGGTATGGTAAAATGAAATGTAACTGTTACATTCCGTCCGGATGTTCCGTCTCCGGCATTATGAGCGAGTCAGGAAGAAGGCAGGATGGAAACGCGATCATTGAGTCAATTTCACTTATGCATGACCGTTCAAACGGTCTTGGAGGCGGTTTTGCAGCGTACGGAATATATCCGAGGTATTCTGACCTGTATGCTTTCCATATGATGTTTGACAATATTGCGGCAAAGGAGCGTTGTGAGGAATACTTAAAGGACATGTTCGACATCGTCCGTGATGAGGAGATGCCGACGCGGCCTGGTGGCGTTTATGAAGGAGTGACCGCAGGAAAATCTGAAGAAGAGGGGGTGTGTCCGATCACAGACCCGCCCATTCTGTGGCGTTATTTCATGGATGTTCCGGAGGCTAGGACGCGGTTTGTATCAGATCGTGAGTACGTTGTTGGGCAAGTGATGGAGATCAATTCGGAGGTCGAGGGCGCTTTTGTTGCGTCGTCGGGCAAGAACATGGGAGCGTTTAAGGGTGTTGGGTATCCTGAAGACATCGGGGTCTTTTACAAGCTTGATGAGTACAAGGCATACATCTGGACCGCCCACGGCAGATTCCCAACGAACACACCGGGATGGTGGGGCGGAGCGCACCCGTTCTGCCTTCTTGACTGGTCAATCGTCCACAACGGCGAGATATCATCCTACGGGATAAACAAACGGTACCTTGAGCCGTTCGGATACAAGCTGGAACTCCGGACCGATACCGAGGTTGTGGCATACCTCTTTGACCTGCTTGTACGCAGGCATAATCTACCGATTGAACTGGCTGCAAAAGTACTTGCATCGCCCTTCTGGGAGGATATCGACAGGATGCCTGATCGTGAGCGTCGGATTGCAACCGCGCTCCGGCAGGTCTATGGCGGCGCACTCCTAAACGGTCCGTTCAGCATCATTCTCGGGCACAGCCGCGGCATGGTCGGGTTCAACGACCGCATCAAGTTAAGACCCATGACCTGCGCCCGGAAGGATGATATGCTCTACCTGTCGTCAGAGGAATCGGCGATAAGAGAGATTGCGCCTGATCTGGACGAGGTGTGGAGTCCGAGAGCCGGAACACCGGTTATAGGCGAGTTGGATGGGGAGGTGATATAGATGGCATCCGAGTTACCTCCCGAATTCATCGTAAAGATCGCTTACGACCGGTGCAGGCGGTGCAAGCGATGCGTCATGAACTGTAGCTTCGGGTGCATGCAGTTCACGGACCGAGTGGTTCCCGAACACAAGTTGTGCGTGGCATGCCAGCGATGCGTCACATTCTGCCCTGAACACGCGATAACGATCACAAAGAACGAACTGGCTTACAAGGAAAATGCAAACTGGTCGCCTGAGACCCGGCAGAACATCTTAAAGCAAGCTGAGACCGGCGGAATTCTCCTCACAGGGATGGGTAACCCCAGAGAATACCCCATTCTATGGGATCACCTGCTCGTGGATGCGTGCCAGGTCACAAATCCATCAATCGACCCGCTCCGTGAGCCAATGGAACTCAGGACATTTTTAGGGCGAAAACCGGATCGTCTTGAGTTCGTGGAGAGTGAGTATGGCGAGATAGACCTTGCAACTGAGATAGAGCCTCAGGTCAGACTGGATGTGCCGGTCGTCTTTGGGGCGATGTCGTATGGTGCGGTGAGCCTGAACGTGCACAGGTCGCTTGCGATGGCTGCAGCGAGATCCGGCACGCTCATGAACACCGGCGAAGGCGGACTTCACAAGGAACTCTACCCCTACTCAGGAAACGTCATCGTTCAGGTCGCATCAGGCAGGTTCGGTGTGCACAGCGAATACTTAAACACCTCCGCGATGGTCGAGATCAAGATCGGGCAGGGCGCAAAGCCCGGTATCGGCGGACACCTCCCCGGCGAGAAGGTGGACGAGGATATATCAAAGACGAGGATGATCCCTGTCGGGTCGGATGCAATCTCTCCCGCGCCGCATCACGATATTTACTCAATCGAAGACCTCTCGCAACTCATATATGCGATCAAGGAAGCTACCGACTACGAAAAACCGGTCTCTGTCAAGATATCAGCAGTCCACAACGTGGCAGCGATTGCAAGCGGGATTGTGCGTGCAGGAGCTGACGTCGTCACAATCGACGGGTTCCGCGGCGGAACCGGGGCTGCACCGATGGTTATACGGGACAACGTAGGAATACCGATCGAACTGGCGCTCGCCGCAGTCGACGAGCGCCTGAGGAGTGAGGGTATCAGGAACAACGCATCGATCATCTGCGCCGGAGGAATCAGGAACAGCGGTGATATGGCAAAGGCGATCGCTCTTGGTGCTGATGCGGTGGTTATCGGAACTGCTGCTCTTGTGGCGCTGGGCTGCCGGATCTGCCAGAAATGCTACACAGGAAACTGTGCATGGGGCATCGCCACCCAGAAACCCGAACTCGTGCGCAGGCTCGACCCGCAGGTCGGCGCAGGGAGACTAACAAACCTTCTTACGGCGTGGAGCCTTGAACTCAAGGAGGTACTTGGCTCGCTCGGCGTGAACTCGATCGAATCGCTGCGAGGCAGCCGCGAGCGACTGCGTGGCATCGGACTCGATTCACAGACACTGGAATTGCTCGGAGTAAAACCGGCAGGAGTCGGGCAGTAGGGATACTGAGGTGATGAAGATGGTGATGAGAATCGACTGCAAGGGATTGTACTACCGAAAACAGAACAAGATCATCCGCGATGCAGCGGAAGAGGGCGAGACTGAGTTCATACTCGACAACGCAAACGGGCAGCGCTACATTGGCAACGGAATCGAGAAGAATATCAAGATCACCGTAAACGGAGTTCCCGGAAACGATCTTGCCATGTTCATGAACGGTCCCACGATCATCGTCAATGCAAATGCCCAGGACGGTGTTGCAAACACGATGAACGCAGGTGAAGTGATCGTGCACGGAAGCGCAGGGGACGTCATCGGATACGGAATGCGTGGCGGGAAACTGTATGTTCGGGGGAATATTGGATACAGAGCCGGCATTCATGCGAAAGAATACAAGAAACAGATTCCAATAATAATTGCAGGCGGCGTTGCCGGCGATTTCTGCGGCGAGTACATGGCAGGAGGCGTTCTGGTACTGCTCGGACTGAACCGTGGCGAAGGGGTGCCGATTGCCGGCAATTACTTAGGTACTGGGATGCACGGCGGCGTGATCTACATCAGGGGCGAAGTGGATGAGTATACGCTCGGAAAGGAGGTGAGCGTACTTCCACTGGATAAGAAGGATCTGAAGGTTCTTACGAAGCATCTCAAGGAGTATTGTGAGCACTTCGGGCTTGATCTGGATGAAATTATGGCTGAGCCGTTTATTAAGCTGCAACCGCTGTCGAACAGACCGTACGGGTGTTTGTATGCGTATTAGGTGAGGGACGAGGGCAATAGAATGGCGGAAGAGTGGCGGTATCTTGAGGTGAAGGAGAAAGAAGTCGTACGGTGCAATTCCATACATTCAACACTCGTGGACGGGATGGTTGCGGGGTTAAGTCCCAATACCGTGTTTCTGGAGGAATGTCCCGGTCACGTTCTTTCTCTGGGAAAGAATCAGTGCTGCGAGGAGGAGTGTGACATTGCGGAGTGTGAGAGACTCGGGATAACACTTGAGAGGCGGGAGACTGGTGGCGGAGCCGGTTTAATGGTTCCGGGCGCAACATCGTGGGGCGTCTGCATAGACAAGAGAGATACTCGTGTTTCGGATGATATGGATGAGAATTTTGAGGTCTTGTCACGAGGCGTCGTTCTTGGTCTGAAAAAACTCGGGCTCGATGCGAATTTCTCGCCTGTGAACGATATAAATATCGGGGATAAGAAGGTCTGCGGGATGACTGCTATGAGCAGGCAGAACTCGCTCTTGTTATATGGCAGCGTTATATGGGATTTTGACATGGAAACTTTCCAAAAGATCGCAAAGATTCCTGCGCCCAAACTGAAGAAGAAAGGGGTAACGTCGGTTCAGAAGAGGATAACAACGGTTATCGAGGAACTGGGTAGGAGGATACCACCTGCGGAACTCCGGGAGTATCTTCTCAGTGGGTTTGAAGAAGCACTGGGCGTAAAACTGGTGAAAGATGGATTAAACGAGGAGGAAACCGCGATATGGACTAAAAAGATGGATCTATTCTCATCAAAGAAATTTATCCTGCGACCGGGTCACTGCAGCGTATCAAATGCCTCGTGCGTCTATCCCGCGGAGAAGGGGATTATCAGGGTTTCGCTGTACGTGACTGAAGGAACGATAATGGATGCCGGGATTACCGGTGATTTTATGCAGATCAATGATATCGATTTTGATCCCCTGGAGGGGTTGCTTGTCGGGGCGAAGACGGAGCGAGATGAGATAAAACGGATCGTTCACGCATATTTTGACGAGAACAAGATTGAGATGGTCGGTGCCAGTGCAGATGACTTTGTCGATGCGATTGTTGGGGCGGCGAATGAATC
>JAUWGA010000140.1 GCA_030606635.1 Methanosarcinales archaeon | reverse complement strand
GGAAGCATTGTCAAGGAGATCGGAATCGATGCCGGGAACTTCGATGTACTCCAGACCGTTTTGGTGCCTGACGGCACAAAAGAGGTGGAACTTGTGCTTACCGGAACCGGAGAGATCGGTTACCAGCTGGTAAAGCGGTTTAACGTAATACTTCCTGAGATTGCGCCGGTTTCTGACCTGCAACTGAATGTCACGTATGATGCTACCGACGTCGCTGTCGATGATGTGATCACCGTGCAGACGCTGGTTACATACACCGGAGCAGCCGATTCCACAGGCATGATGATCGTGGATGTTGCAGTGCCCACAGGGTTTACGCCGGTCGCAGGGAGTCTTGATGTGCTCGTTTCGGACGGCACGATCACACGCTACGAGATCGCAGGCAGGAAGGTCATCATCTACGTGCTCGACCTGCCGCGAGGGGTTGAACTCTCGTTTGAGATGAAGATGCGGGCGCTCTTTCCGGTAAAGGCGATCGTTCCTGACAGCCGGGCGTACTCTTATTATGATCCCGAGGTCTGCGCGGGCGCGAGGGGAGGGGAGATTGTGGTCGGTGCGTAGGCGTGGAAGGGGTGGGGGTCACTTTCACTCTGCTCTTGAGGAAGGGTTAAACCTACAGACACCACAATAGTTTGAGTGCTAACAGACAATGATCGGTCTGGAATTGGAGGGAACTGATGGAAACTATGAACGATACACTCGCTCCAAATGTAATAAACAACAGCCCGAACAGAGAGCTAATGAACGATAAATATGGAATAGATTTTGCATTCTTCTTCCTTATAATACCTTTAATCTTAATATTTATTTATATTCTACTTTGGTTATTTCCTCAATTAGAGTATATTTTCGTTTTACAACTATCCAATCCCACAGTAACCAGCATCTATCTTTCTAACTATGCTCATGTTTCGTTTTGGCATCTTTTAAATAATTTAACCGGCTATTGCGTACTTATTTACCTAATCCTTACATTCGAGATCGATAGAAAAAGATTTTACACTAACATGATTCTATTTTTTACAGCCCTGCCTCTACTTCGCTTTGCATCGATTGCTTATTGGACAAACATCCCGGCATCTATTGGATTTTCTTGTATTGTTTCTGGATTTCTCGGCTATCTTACTTATTCAGTTTATAATTATATAAAAATGTACTGGAATATTCATTTAGATTACCGCTTCCCGCTTTCGATACTGCTATTCAATCTTTTATTTATTACAAGTATTTATAAATGGATGCAGCAGTTTCTTGTTCTTCTTCTCCTGTTCTTATTTATGATTATTATGATTCGAAATAGCATAAAAAACTTATTTTATAAAATTTACAATATGTGTATATCACGGAAAACTAAAAAATTCAAAAATATCATGATATTCCTTTTTACGATATGTTTCATTCTTTTTGGATCGTTTTCGTTATTTCCAGCAAATATAGGTCAGACAAATATACTCTCTCATTACGTTGGCTATGGTTTCGGAGTTCTGGCTCCCTTGTTGTTTACTGAACCTTTGTTAAAAATAATTGAGAAGTGGAAGTACATCGGTGGATAAACCCAATCGGAGACAAAACATGACCGACCAGATCGAAGACGTAAAAGATAAGATCGTAAAAGTGCTTAAAAAGCACGGCGTAAAGAGAGGCGGATTATTCGGATCCTTGGTGAGGGGAGAGATGAAAGAAGACAGTGACATCGACATACTGGTAGAAATTGAAAAGGATATCAGCCTACTGGACTTTATCGGAATTAAACTGGAGCTTGAAGATGGGCTTGGGAGAAAAGTAGACTTAGTAGAGTACTGCGCTATCAAGCCATCTATCAGGGATAAAATTCTCAAAGAGCAGGTGGTGATTCTGTGAAAAAGGATGTGCGGGTTTATATCGACGATGTACTGGAATGCATCGATAAGATAGAGGAGTACACAGAAGGAGTCGGTGAGGAAGAGTTCTATAAAAATACACAGATCCAGGACGCAGTTATAAGACGTCTTGAGATCGTAGGCGAGGCGATAAAGAATATACCAGTGGATTTCAGAGAACAGTATCCGGATATCCCGTGGAGAAAGATTGCAGGAATGCGGGATGTGCTTATACATGGATATGCCGGTGTGAATCTTTTGCGAGTGTGGCGGGTTGTAATAGATGATCTGCCAGATCTGAAAGAGAAATTCCGAGAGATGAAAGGAGAATCATGGCTGAAATCGTAATACCGAGTTCAGATGAAATAATCGCCATAAATAAGAGACTTGGCGGTGCAATTTCGAATCCCGGATCAAGTCACACCATAACGTCGGCGCGCTGCCCGACGAGATGAAACTGTGGCTGATCGAGCCGATACGGGACCTCTACAAGGGCGAGGTGCGTGCGGTCGCAAAGAAACTCGATCTTCCTGAAAACGTCGTCAAACGTCGCCCATTCCCAGGTCTTGCAGCAAGGATCACAAACGAGATCGGCGGCGTGACATGGGTTGCCTATGCGATCTCATCCAGGCCGCCGTCCATGATCGAGCCGTGCTGAATGCTCGGGATCGCGTCGCCTGCGAAAGCATATATCGGACCGCGGCTATCGACAGCAGGAGCTGAGTGATGCAGCACCCTCATATCGTAACAACCATCCCTGCCCTCTCGCTCCACGCCTGCACGAATCGGGCGGTCGAAACGCCGATGAACGCATCGACCAGGCAGAGGTCGCAGTGGTCGATCACTGCCGCGAGATCCGCAAGGTCGCTTTGGTACACTGAGATATCCACAGGTCCGGATGCTCCATCTCCATGCGCTGTTGCGACCAATCTCGGAGTGCCAGTGTCGGCGATCAGCGGGAGTTTCGTAGGATCGGTATGGATCTCCGGTTCAGGATCGAGACCGAGAACCGATGCGTTCGCTTTGATATTAAGAATCGTATTCTTAACCGCCGGGCGGAACGCATCGTTCAGTATCACTTCGCGCGCCCCTGCAAGCACTGCGACAAGCCCGAGCGTGCCTGCGCCGCAGCAGCCGTCCACAACGGTGCCTTCCAGCTTTCGCTGGTAGTATAACGATTCGAGCACCCCAATCTTGCCGGATTCGGCACGTGAGAACTCGATATGCGTGTCGGATTGGGTTTTGTAGATGCACAGTTCCCCGAATGCCGATGAGACAATATCCCCACGAACATCGCAGCCAGCAAGCAGATTGTATGTGTGGGGCGTGTGGTCTGCATCCAAAATCCCAACCGGCTGACCCGGCTCCCCCTTTCGCTCGATCACGCCCTTCACCTCAGAGACTTCGTTCACTATCACTTCCGCAGTCCCCCTGTCGATTGCGTCCATGACAAGGATCAGCATGTCCCTGCCAAGTCTCGGAGGAAACGGGACCGGATACCCGATCGCGATCATCGGGGTGCCTACATCAGAGAGCGCTGCATCTCTGTCGCGCAAACCACTCCTCACCAGTATACCGAGTACGTGTGCGATGACGATGTCGAGATGCCGCTTTCCGCAGTTCTGGCACCGCATGGCAGCATCATCGACGCTACGGAAGGGCTGGTCGAGCTGATAAAACGATAACTGCTTGCTGATCCCGGGGTCTGGCGCGCATGACTGACATGCGGCATACGTGGAAGATATCAACTCAAGCACATCTTCAGCAGGGATAACGCAGTCACTGCCCCCGCATCTCGGGCAGATGACTGTGGCGCTCATAACATCCTCCGGAGAACCGCCCTGCACGGCGCGCCATCCGCACGAACGGTCTTGATCGGAAGGCAGGTCAGACGGTACCGCCCCGGCGGGGCAGACCGCAGATCTATATCCTCGAGAATCAGCGCGCCGGCGCCAAGCAATGTCTTGTGGACTGGAAAATCCATATCATCGTAACGTTCGACAGATATATAATCGATTCCTACCAGCGACACCTTTTTATCAACCAGCCATCGCGCGGCGTCGGATTCGATGTAAACGAAGTTCTCATGGAACCGTTCACGCGGCAGATCGCTGTTCCGCGTCTTAAAGAGAACCGCCTGCCCGGGTTCGACCGGATAGCCGTCCAGTTCAGACACGGTCACGGCTGCCTGCGATTCAATTTCGATCACGTCCGCATCGAGGAAGAACCGCTCAACCGGCACCTCATCAAGCGATTCGCGCCCCTCGAAAAAGTGGAGCGGCGCATCGATATGTGTTCCGGAGTGACTGCTCATCACCAGTCTGGAGAGCGCGTATCCGGAGGCGCGCGTATATGATGTCGAGAAATCCACATCATCCGGAAAACTGACTGTGTCCAGCCCAAGTGTCCGGGTGATGTCGATTATTATTTCATTGTGGAGTTCTTTCATGGTTGGTCATGGGATCGGATGGGTATTATGACTGTATATGGGTATTAAGTAAAGATATATCCGTATTAAGGCATATAACTTACTGAGCCGCAAGGTTTATATACCGCCGCATAACAGTGGTGTACTATGCGAGCGGGTTTCTAAAACCTTTTTTAACCACACTAACCCCCACTCCCCACTTCCCACACTCCCGCTCGCATATCCCCTTAACAATTTGTTGGTGAGTCCATCTCTTTTCAGTGTTTTTGATATAATTTACCGAGTCGAAAGGTTTATATACTACCATGTAACAGTGGTGTACTATGCGAGCGGGTTTCTAAAACCTTTTTTAACCACACTAACCCCCACTCCCCACTTCCCACACTCCCGCTCGCATATCCCCTTAACAATTTGTTG
>JAUWGA010000129.1 GCA_030606635.1 Methanosarcinales archaeon | reverse complement strand
CTCCCTCCTGAGATCACTGAACTGACCAACCTGACAACGCTTGACCTGATAGACAATCCGCTCCCGATCCCTCCTGAAATCTTAGCGAAAAAAGACGAACCCGCAACCATCATCAACTATTATCTGCAGCACGAAGCAGGTGAGAAGAAGCCCCTGAACGAGGCAAAGATGCTGCTTGTGGGGCAGGGGAGTGTTGGCAAGACCTCGCTTGTGAAACGTCTATTAAAAGATGATTTTGACCTGCATGAAGAGAAGACCGAGGGTATCGAGATCGAAGAGTGGCAGGTTACGGTCGATGACCAGGAGATCAGGCTTAATGTGTGGGACTTTGGCGGGCAGGAGATCATGCATGCCACCCACCAGTTCTTCCTGACCAAACGTAGCCTCTATCTGCTCGTTCTGGACGCGCGGCTTGGAGATGAGGAGAACCGGATCGAGTACTGGCTAAAGATCATCAAGAGCTTCGGCGGGGACTCTCCTGTCATCATCGTCGGCAACAAGATTGACGAGCAGCCGCTTGACATTGATAGGCGGGGGCTTATGGCGAAGTACCGGAGCATCAGGGAGATCGTCGAGGTCTCCTGCAAAAAAGGCAAGGGCATCGATGAACTGAAAGATACTATCAGAGTGGTGGTCGGATCGCTTGAGCATATCCACGATCCGCTGCTGACCACATGGTCTGCTGTCAAGACTCGATTGGAGGATATGGATCGAGACGCCATCCCCTATATCCCATATCAGGAGTATCTGGGCATGTGTCAGAATGAAGGCGTAACCGACGGTCTCAGTCAGCGCACCCTCATCGGCTTACTCCACGATCTGGGCATCGTCCTTAATTTCCGGGATGATCCCAGACTGGAAGATACCAACATCCTAAACCCGGAATGGGTCACAAACGGCGTTTACAGGATTCTGAATTCCAATGAGTTGTTCCGGATGGGCGGCGTTCTGGAACGGGGAATGCTGAACAAGGTATTGGACTCTTCCGAATATCCCCGCGATAAACACCTCTTTATCACGGATATGATGCGTAAGTTCAAACTCTGCTTTGCTTTCGAGGACGTTCCCGACCAAAGATTCCTGATTCCAGATCTGCTCCCCAAGGAAGAACGATATACCGGCGAGTGGGATGAGGCACTAACTTTTCAGTACCATTACGATGTGCTTCCAGGAAGCATCATCTCACAATTCATCGTGCGTATGCACCCCTCTATATGCGGAAAAACCTACTGGCGCAGCGGGGTGGTGCTGGAGGACAAGGACAGCAGGAATAAAGCACTGGTCAAGGCAGACAGGGAGGATAAGAAGATATTTATCTGGGTCAGCGGCAGAGAGCAGACCCGGCGCACCTTTCTTGGCGTCATCCGTTCCAATTTCGATCACATCCACGAGACCATCCCCGGAATCGAACCTGAAGAGAAGGTGCCTCTGCCAGACCATCCGGAGATCGTGGTTGATTACAGGCATCTGCTGAACCTGGAAGAGATGGGTGAAGAGAGCCTCATTCCAGAAGGGCTCATGAAAAGATACTTGGTCAAGCAACTGCTCGACGGTGTTGAACCCGAAGAAGAGCGCAGGGGACGAAGGCTTGACAGAGTTGAAATGACTGCTGGTAGGGATGTAATCATTGTGGAGGGGGATCATTCTACCATACACACCCAATCCATATCAATAAACGATCTGGAGGATCTTAGAAGAAACCTCCTTGAGTTTCAAGAAGGGATTGCTAAGCTCAATCTCCCAACTAACGATCAAAACATTGTTAATGGTGACATAAGCGCTGCCATCAAGGAAGCCAACAAGGAGAATCCTGAGCCATCAAAAATTAGAACAAGGTTTGAAAGCGCTATTAATACAGCCAGAGAAGCTGGCAGGACTGTGAAGGATGTTTCGGCGCTTTACAATCCAGCTACAAAGATAGTCGAATTGATGGGTGTGGCTTCTGCACTGCTGCTCTGACCGAGAGGATATTGAAATAACGAATCAGTGTAATCCGCGTTCATCTGTGGCTAAAGACTTTTATCAGCCACAGATTACACAAATAGACACAGATCAGGGAGTTTCCACCTGATACCTGATCACATTCGATCCCAGCAAAAACCTGTGCGCATCCGGCATCTGCCCTGCGGCTTTACAGCTTGCTCCGCACCTTCTCATAAAACCGCCATCCGGTCTTCGCAAATAGCGCGGGCTCTTCTGCCCTCGTGATAGTAATGAGATCGCCAGCCCGCACCGGCTGTGTGTGATGTCCATCGAGGACGATAGCAGCATCCTTAAACGCGGGTATCGGCTCAACAGTGATCCTGCTACCAGCGGAGACCACCCACGGTCTCGATGAGAGCTTGTACGGCGCAAGCGGCACGATGACGATGCCGCCCACCTTCGGATCGACGATCGGACCTCCTGCGCTCATCGCATAAGCTGTGGAGCCGGTCGGCGTCGCAAAGACGATGCCATCCGCACGCAGGCAGTCGAGTTCGTGACCGTCCACAAGAATCCGGAACGCAAACATCTTGGCAGGGCGCGTCGTGACGATCACGGCTTCGTTGGTTGCGTGCGGGAGCGTATCTCCGTTGATGCGGATCGTAAGCCGCATCCGCGCCTCGACCTTAAGATCGGCAAGAACTTCGTCGATCATGGAAAGCGCATTTTCAGGCGTGGCGTCAGCGAGGAAGCCGACCCTGCCGAAATTGATTCCGAGAATCGGTATCTGGCTCCCAAGTTTCTGGATGGTGCGCAGGATCGTGCCGTCGCCTCCGATGACGATCAGCAGGTCAGCATCCAGCTCCTCGATCGGAACGCCTCTGCCCCGGGTTCCGATCCCGGATGCGGTATCCTGCTCGAATACGACCTCCTCGATTCCGGATTTCGATTCGAGATGGCGGGATACGAGTTCTGCCAGTCTGATTGCGTCGGGTTCATCGTACCGGGAGACGATTCCAACCCGCTTTACGGCTACGGTAACATCGCTCATAAAACGCCTCGGTAAGTATTGCGGCGGGCGATTACATTAGTCTTTTGTTTCCTTGCGTACCAAGGGCACTGTCTAAAAATCCAGTGATTTCCGCCGATTTACTCGATTCGTGCCATTCGTTTATTCGCGCCATTCGTGATAAAATCAGCACCAAGAGATCACGAATGGCAACGAATGACGCGAATTACACGAATTTGATTGCCACAAAATCAGAGCGTTTTCACTGAATATTCCGATTGTGCCCGCACCAAGAAACCAGAGTTTTTACCCGCGACCCCGCAAAGACCAAAACTTTCAGAGATACTCGCTCTGGATCGCTATGACCTCTGAACTGTCCTTCGCACGGGCATACGCCTCCAATAGCTCACAGTTCAGTTCCGAGAACGTGTGCCCCCAGTTGAACTTTCCGAGTATCGTGGCTGCCTGCTCATCTTCGCCGAGGATATACAGGGCGGCAGCGAATGCCTCGACAGTCGTTAGCTTAAACGGCTTTCCAAAGTTTACAGGGTTTGCAGCGACCAGGTACGGAAGCGATCGCTGTTTCATGCGGCGAAGTTTTCCAAAAACCAATTCCGCATCTGCCCATGAACAATCCAGCGCAGAAATGCCTGTGCACGCATCGTCGGGGGCAAGCGCCCGCTCTGAGAACGGGTTTAGCAATATCGACCTATACGGAAGTTCCGAGGGTTTCTTCCGTTGCGCCAATCCGAACTTGAGCAGTTTTCTGCCCGTGCACTTCTTTGGATCGCACTGGTTTGCATGATACAGGTACAGCGGGAGCATGATCACCCATTATCCGCAGATTCTCTGCATAATCCTTGCGTAAGCATCCGAAAGATCGCCTTTCTCGTACCGGTACACATCCTTATCAAGACTCTCGATCCTGCCCTCTTCATACGAACCCGCGTCCCAGAACCGGCAGCCATCCGGCGTTCCAACCTCATCGGCAAGCAGGATATCGCCTGCAAGGTTCTTCCCGAACTCGATCTTGAAGTCCGCAAGTATGATGTCTTTTCCGAGGAGATGCGCACTCATGATATCGTTTACCCGTCGTGTGGACTCCCGGATCATGTCCAGTTCCTCGTGTGTAAGCCACCTGTTATCCAGAATCTCCTGCTCATCGATCGACCGATCGACCGCCTCAAACTTGGTCGTGAACTCACAGATTCCACCGGGCATCCTTGCACCCAATCTCGGCTCGATTCCGGCCCCCGGGGTTTCTCCACCTTCGTAGCGTTTCAGCAGCGATCCTGCAACAAAATTGCGCCAGATCACCTCGATCGGGATGATCTCAAGATATTCGACTTCCATGACGTTTGGCGGGACAAAGGCGCGAAAGTGCGTCGGTATCCCTTCTCTTTCCAGAATCTCGAACCAGTACGCAGACAATCTGCAGCAGACCTCACCTTTTTCAGGATATTCATCCTTCTTCAGCCCATCGAATGCGGTTATGCGATCTGTGAACTCAAAGAACGTCTTTCCATCCTTTTTGATGATGTCTTTTGATTTGCCTGCCCGCGCTCTGGTGGTCGTTACCATGATGTTATCTTGGAACCGCGGATGGTTTAACCTTTTCCGGGTAAGCCCGCATCCTCTGGAGCGTTACGCCATCTGGTGTTGACAGTCCTCTACTCGCGAGGGGATTTATGTAAGAGAAGTTCTGGTTATCCTGCATGGAACGCGAAAAGTTTCGCTACGATGATGCACGGTTTTGTTGCCGACGGTTCATATACGAAGTGTCATCACAGCCAAACCGAATGTGAAAACGCGATGTTCAGGCATTGGACTTAAGTGGGAGGTTTGGTGACTTCGAGGGGTATCGTGAGTGCATGCCCGAGGCCGGGACGGATTGGATGAGTGGTTTTGGAAAGAAAAGATGCCGCTAATTTTTTTCTTGGATTCGGCCATTCCTAACGTTTTCTAAAATATCCCCTTATCTCCATGCTAAAGAGTGCATATCAGAACCCCCAAGTGGAATTGAGGAAGAAGCCTCTCTTTTCTGTAAACTTGCAGGGTCGTCTTCTTCAGCGTTGTGGATGATGGACGTGTTCGAAGCTAAATAAGCTAAATTTAGCACATTCTCCAAGTTTGGATTCACAATCATAGGTTTTTTCTTAGGCGAACTAACTATATCAGCCATCTTTCTTATGTTCTCTGACTCATTGATACAAGTGATATAACTATCGCTATTTTTCAGTCTGTACAAAAATTGCTGCATGAAAGAGCGGCTTGTTGTATGAACGCCATAAAAGTCGATGATAACGTCAGTATCTTTAAGTGAATCGATAT
>JAUWGA010000087.1 GCA_030606635.1 Methanosarcinales archaeon | reverse complement strand
GAGGTTCGCAGAGCAGTTAACCATTTATTCCACATTTGCGCCCCTCTGCGCACTCCGCGGTTAACTTCCCAGTTTGGCTCAGGTTGTGTTCCTGGTCCAGCAGTGCAGATATAGCGAAGTCGCATGGTGGTGTTTTTAGGTACCTGAGTAGTTACAATCCCTCGAACTATCAGAATATATTGAGAATAGCATCCGATGTAAAATCCATAAGGATGGACTGTCAGAACCAGATGGTGACAGTTCAGATGACCCGAACAGCCGATAGGTTAATTTATCCGTGTTGGAATACAATGTGGATTGCATGACAACGGCATACGACGTACCGGCAAGCGAACTGATAATGTGCGCTGCACAGAAACTGAAAGCAAGCGATGAGATTAAACCCCCTGAGTGGGCAGGATATGTAAAGACGGGCGCTCATAAGCAGATGCCACCTGTTGATGCTGACTGGTGGTATGTGCGGTGCGCTGCAGTGCTACGGCAGATACAGACTGATGGACCTATCGGCGTCTCAAGATTACGGTCAAAATACGGTGGAAAGGAGCGCAACGGAACGATGCCGCCATCATTCAAAAAAGGAAGCGGAGCTATCCTACGAAAGGTTGTCCAGCAACTGGAAAAGATCGGATATGTCAAAACAGTGAAAGAAGGACGTGCTACAACTCCTGATGGTCAGCGATTTCTGGATAATACCGCTTACGAGGTAAAACAGCAGGGATCAAGTGAATAACCATGTCTGATGAACTTGAGGAGATTAAACGCCGGCGGCTTGAGCAGATGCAGCAGCAGCAAGCCGGTGCCCAGTATCAGCAGGCTGCGCAGCAGCAGGCACAACAGCAGCAGGTCGATGAAGCGAAGCAGACAATTCTCAGGCAGATCCTGACCCCGGATGCGAGGGAGCGGCTGACGTCGCTGAAACTGGCGCGTCCGCAACTGGCAGAGCAGGTTGAGATGCAACTCATATCGCTTGCGCAGTCCGGACGTTTGCAGACCATGATCGATGACGCGAAATTGAAGGTACTGCTCCAGCAGATACAGCCAAAAAAGCGGGAAATGACAATTAAACATATATGAATGGATATCTTCGTTCTGTTCAGTGGCGGGAAGGATAGTTCGCTGTCAGCGATACTGCTTGAGCCTTTTTTTGATGTAACGCTTGCGACCTGCAACTTCGGATTCAGGGAGACATGGAAACCCGCGGCAAAGGTCGCATCAGAACTCGGGTTTCCGCATGAAGTGCTGCAGCTCGATGGCGCAATCCTTGAGTCTGCATGCGAGATCGCTGTCAGTGACGGGTATCCGAACCGCGCGATCAACCACATCCACGGTTGCGCGCTTTCGTGTGCGGCGACTGGACATGGAACCATCGCTGACGGGACACGGAGGGATGACCGCGTTCCGATGCTCAAGCTACCGGATGCACGGCGCATCGAAGACCGGTACGGCTGCATGTACGTAAGACCGCTGCTCGGATACGGGAGGCGCGCGGTGGATGCGCTGGTGGGCGACCATCTCGAGATTGCTGAAGATGAGAGTGAGAAGATCGAAAAATCCGATTACGAGGTTGAATTGCGCGCGATGATCAAAGAGCGGCACGACACCGGGATGGTGCATGAGATCTTTCCGGGACGCCACCTCCAGTCGAGAGTGGTTCGGAGAAAAAAATGATCCTCATACGCAAGTTCCAGCCAAGCGATTTCGCTGGCGTGATCGAGATCGAACATGAGCAGTTCAGCGAGCACGACCCCTATCTGTACATGAGTCTCTACGAGTTGAATATGGATACGTTCTTTGTCGCTGAAGACCAGGGCGCAGTGGTCGGATTTGTGGCAGGGATAACAGCGGTCGGCGAGCATGGTGTGTATGGCAGGGTCTTTTCGATAGCGGTGCGAGAAGCGTACCAGGGTCTCGGTGTCGGCACGCAGTTGATGAAAGGCGTTATTGCTACATTTCACCAGAAGAAGATCATGGACCTCACACTCGAGGTCAGGAGCCATAATCTCAGTGCCGTGCGGTTCTACCAGCGGCTCGGGTTCGTGATCACGGGAATGGAATGTGGGTACTACAGCGACGGCGAGGATGCTATCATCATGAGACGGAGGTGAATGGCTTGATCGTGGTAAAGATTGGCGGGAGTCTGATAAAAAGCGCACGGGAACTGGTGCGTGAGCTTCACAGGTACGCATCTGCCGAAGATGAGCGCATCCTCGTAGTTCCGGGCGGCGGCGTGTTTGCAGATACCGTGCGAACCGCAAGCGATACGTACGGCATCTCTGACGAAGCCGCACACTGGATGGCGGTTCTTGCGATGGATCAGTACGGGCATTATCTTGCAGACGGGACGGGAGCTGCACTGGCAACAGATATCGGAGAGGAATCGATCCGGGCAGGTGTATCGGTTCTTCTCGTTTATGATCTACTTAAGAGAGTGGATAGCGGGGAGGGTAGCGGGATCGAGCACACGTGGAACGCCACATCAGATACGATCGCTGGCTGGGTTGCGTCGGAATTGGGTGCCAGGTTCATAAAGGCGACAGATGTGGATGGGATACTACGGGACGGTGCGCTCGTTTCTGAGATTACTGCTCGGGAGTTACTTGCGATGGGCGAGACATGTGTCGATCCGGTGCTGCCACGACTGCTGGTTTCGAGGTCGCTTGGCTGCCGGGTCGTAAACGGGAGATATCCGGGTCGCGTGATCGATGCGATTCGAGGGGTTTTTCGGGGGACTGTGATCGTCGGCAGGTGAGTGGGAGGTGTGCCGGTGCTGTGTACATCGGCGACGCTGTGGGTGGGGCAGGGGGAATAACCCCGAAAACAAAGAGAAAATATTTTTCTCAACAGATAATCTCGATTGTTTTTTTACCAAGACATTCTCAAATTTCAGAGAACTGGCGGATGATGATCTTAGAAGAGAGATGGATAAATTGCTGGATGAATTTTTCATACGATGAAATGGATCCGTATTGCGACCACGGCACAGGTTTCAAAAGAGAGAATGCGCGGGGTGGAGCGCTAATCTATCAGGACTGCCCTCCCCTTCACAATCCAATAAACAAAATACAACCATGCGAAATCAAGTTCAATAAAGAACAGAACTAATAGGATACAAAAATGCCGGACAAAAAAGAAGTCATGGATGAGATAGGAAAGACAGTATCCGGATTCGATGATGTGAGTGCAGCTTACGTATTTGGCTCTTATGCCCATAACGACGATTTCAATGACATAGACGTTGCTTTATTAATCTCCAAAGAACTGAACCCCTATACAAGATTTAAATTTGAGATGCAGGTTGCAAGAGAACTTGAACGACGAATAAAGCCGAGGTTTGAATTCGATGTGAAAATTCTGAATCATTCTCCGATCGAGTTCCAGTACGAAGTCTTGAAGAAGGGTAAAGCGGTATTTTTGAGAGATAGAACTGAAAACGTAGAATATGAATCCGAAACAATTTCAAACTATCTCGATTTCCAAACAACTGCTGAATACCTGAATAAAAAGTTTTTAGAGGGGTTTAAATGAAAATACTATCCCATCTAAGAGAATTGAGCGAATCTTTAGAGGATTGGAGGCGATATCAAGATATATCGATTGAAGGGTTGCGAATGGATCAGGATGAACAAGGGTGCAGAGGCATTAAAAGAGATTTCGGCGAAACATGATGAGATGTGGTAAGAAAATGAACGAAAGCATCAAATTTAAAGTAGAAACCCCACTGAACATGACCATCTCTGTTTCTGAAGGGTACTGGAATTACATCACAACAGTAAAACACCCATATATGCGGAATAAAGAAGAGAACGTCGTCGAGACTTTGAAATATCCAGAAAGCATTCGCCGGAGCAGGACGGATAAAAACGTTTACCTGTTCTACCGCCAGATTATTTATGGTGGTAAACAATACCATCTATGCGTGGTCGTGAATCGCGCAGAAGGATTCGTGATCACTGCATACATTACCCATCGAATAAAGGAGGGACAAGAAATATGGAGAAGATAAGTGTCATATTCAACAGACTCACAAATACACTTGACGTCTGGTTTGACGATCCGGAGAAGGAGTGGGTATCAGAGGAGACTGGAGATGAGGTTATTTTGAAAAAGGACAGAAATGGAAGGGTAATAGGTTTTGAGAAGTTGAATGTGCTGATAGCTAAAGACACGCCGGTGCCGGTTGAAGTGTTGAGCATCTGATACTGCCTACCGCCGCCATCGCGGGAACCGCCATGCCCCCCACCACCTCCGCCCGATCACAAAATCCGCAGTGTTCGATAACGGAGTATTCATGGAGTCGCAGCGCGGCATCCACTAAAACTGAAACTCACCCCCTCATGAGCGGATACCTGCGGTCGGTCAGCCATTCCGCACACGCCAACATTTACATCGATGCCGCCTATATATACACCGATGTCGGACATACCAGACGATCCTATCGAGATCCTGGTGCGCCTCGCAAAGGATCACGAGATCGACCCATGGAATATCGATATCATCGAGGTTGCAGACAAATTCTTAGAGCAACTCGAGAGCCGCCGCTCTGATATACGCTACTTCGGGCGGACGCTGCATTACGCTGCGATCCTTCTCCGGATGAAGGCTGATGCCATAATCGATGAAAAGGAGGGCGAAGATGACGAGGGGAAAGAGGAGCTTGACCATTTCGATATCGAGGAATATCCGATACCTGAGCCACAGATACGTAGGCGGTCGAAACGACCTGTAACGCTTGATGAGTTGATCTCCGAGCTAAAAAAGGCTGAAAAGGTCGAGATCCGGAGGGTAGCGCGGAGTAAAGAGAAAGGGGAGAAGCAGGTCATGTCAGTCGGCGACATCTTAAGCGTCGCGCATGAAGAGAGGATCGAAGAGAATATCCAGGAGTTGGGAGTGGTCTTGCATGAAAAATTTAAACAAAAGGATATTATAACACTCGGTGAGTTGCTGGATCACGATACTGATAAGATCATTACATACATATCATTACTGTTCATGGCAACAAGGAAAGAGATATGGCTGGAGCAACCGGAATTGTTTGGAGAACTCTACATTATGAGGGGTGAACCTGATGTATGATGTGATCGTGGTCGGCGGCGGAATCAGCGGGCTGTTGTCGGCTCTTGCGCTCGGCAAGCACGGGAAGAAGGTGCTCGTTCTCGAAAGAAGTGATTATCTCGGAGGAAATTGCAACAGTTACCGTGTCGATGATTTCTGGGTCGATACGGGACCTCATGCGATAACGCATCTGCAAAAAGGTCCGCTTCGGGTGTTGATGGACAAATATTTTGATTATACTCCGGTCTTTGTGGATTACGGATCATACTATGTCAGAACCGCAAATGGGATCAGACTGGTACCGTCGAACCTGCGTGAATTCGCTACATTCGATGTGCTCCCGAGAATGGATCGGCTGATGCTCTCGCAGGCGGTTACCAAGGCACTGACGTTAGTCACCTTCGGAACCGACATGTCAAAGGAGTCCGTGTATTCGTGCCTGCCGCACCACCTATCAGATGATACGTACAGTTTCGTCGATACGATCTCGTATTTCCTTTCAGGAAAGTCGATGCGGGAGACATCGGTCTATCGCATCCTCTATGGCAGCAGTTTCGTGAGGAACAGCGCAATCTACGATGGCGAGTATCAGACCATCACAGATCAACTGGTAGGGCAGATAACAAGCATAACAGGTCTCGGAAGGCTGGTAACCAACAAAACATCTTATGCACAGGCGTATCCGAGCGGGGGGCTTAAGACGCTGCTCGGTTCCGTGCTGCACTCGCTTCCTGATAACGTCGAGGTCAGGACGGATACGCAGGTCAGGAGTATCCTCACAGACGATGGAAAGGCATCCGGAGTATCCACTGACGACGAGTCCTACGATGCAGAAATAGTTGTCCACTCAGGGTTTGCAAAGGACCTCCCCGGGATGATCAATGATCTCCCTGCCGATTACCGCGCCCTTCTTGGAAGGATTGATCAGGCAAAGAGCCTCTGCATCTGGCTCGGGCTCTCGCAGCAGATGAAGGAATTTGATTACACCGGCTCTGAGGTATGGTTTAAGGAGAAAGCGTACTGGGCGATGCCGATCAGCAATTATTCGCAGGGAATCGCTCCAAAGGGCAAGCAACTCGTTGGTTTCATGTTCGTTGTAGAGGACAGCGTGAAATCCGAGAGAGACCGGGCATGGGAGACGATACACCATGTCTTCCCGGAGATTGAAAAGCGTATAGAGATGGTTCATTATCAGGTAACGACCCCTGAGAAGGCTGCCGTGAGCATCGACGGCTACATCCCTGACGTGCGGACGCCTGTTTCGAACCTGTATCTCGTCGGGACGGATGCTGCTGCCGAGAGCATGGGCATCACGAGAGCGGCATACTCGGTGATCGATCTCTTGAAGTGCATGAGAGAGGACAGACATCTGGAACCTGCATGAATCATGACACAAGTAACCAACCCAATCATCTTTGCGATATCAAGGATCAAGAATATGATGTATCAGGTGACGTTTGATCCTGCCGAAGGCAGCGGCGTGATCGCAGCCAATGTATCGATAATCAGGGATTCCGATCTCGACGATGCGGTCTTCATCTTCGAAGGTGTGATGCAGAGCGGTCTTGGGGTCGGGTCGTATATCCGGGTGATCCAGGATCGATTATCGTTTGGGAATATCCGGCTAGAGAGTCACGAATGCGCAATTATAACACCGTGCAGCATCACGATCGACAGTGTCCTGCTAAAGAGCAGGATTCCTGTGCGACCCATATTCGGGGGCATTGTGCAGATCAAAAAAGGAGTTCCTGTGCGGTTTACCGACATCCTGACTTACGAGAGCACGACGATTGATCCGATCGATGCGCTCATGTCACAGGAACTGACATCGGTGACAGATGTCGTCTCCACAGGGTCTGGCAAGATCCTCGCAAACGTGAGGGTCGTGCCGATGCACGCACGCGAGAGGGTCGAGGGTATTCTTTTGACACTTAAATTGGCTAACTTCGACAGCATCCTATTTGTGAGCGAACCGAACACCGAGGTACTTGGCGTCCCGATCGAGCGCGATCACATCGGAATCGTTGCGATCGGCGGGACGAACCCGATGGCAGCGGTGCAGGAGCAGGGCATCCCGATCCGCACACAAGCGCTCTCGGAACTGATCGACATCGAGGAGATGGAGATGTTGTGAGACTTAAGACCATACTGTCCCAAAAATTGAAGATATGGATGTGTGTGATAAAAATATCAAAAAGCGGAAAACCTGTTTTTATAAATTTTGAGGGTAATGAAAGTTTTTTGTTCGTAATGGCAACGCCCCTATCCCTAAAAGTAGACAAGAACAAAGCGAATACGAAAAATTATATCGGAATTAAAAATAATAAGTTCCAAATTTCTTAATTAAGACTGTCAGGAAAGTCAATTTTATTTTTTATGTAATATTTTTACATTCATTGGATCACAAAAGCATCCAAAAATTAAATCGATGATGCCCTATTCCAGCTTGTCTTCTCCGATATCAGCGTATCGAAGCGTCTTTTTGATGCCGTGCTCCCAGTACTCGACTTCCTGCAGATGTGCGTATCCGAGCGCGCTTGCCATCCTGTGCACCTGCCCGAGCGTGTGTTCAGGCACGAACAGGATAGCCTTCTTCGGGCACACGTTCGCACATACCGGATCCC
>JAUWGA010000151.1 GCA_030606635.1 Methanosarcinales archaeon | reverse complement strand
GAGATTGCGCAGTACGGCACCGATAAAGGGCTTCGGGTGGTGCTCGCAACCAATGGCACAGCCATGACCGGCGATGTTGCGCACCGGCTGAAAGACGCCGGGATCGCAAGGATCAGCGTGAGCATCGATGGCGCGGATGCTGAGACGCACGATGCGTTTCGAGGGATGCCGGGAGCGTTTGATGGCGCGATACGCGGGATATCCGAGATTCTTGCAGCTGGCATCAGTCTGCAGATCAACACCACGATATCAAAGAAAAACATCGACCAGATCCCGAAGATCCTCGATCTCAGCATCGGTCTCGGCGCAGACGCGCTACACATCTTCCTGCTCGTCCCGACAGGGCGCGGCAGGGAGGAAGACGAGATACCCCCTGACGAATACGAACGGATCTTGAACTGGTTCTATGACCAGCGGAACACAGCCGGGATCCAGTTAAAGGCGACGTGTGCGCCCCACTATTTCAGGATCATGCGCCAGCGTGCAAAGGAGGAAGGGGTCACGGTCAGCGTGGAGACTCATGGTTTTGAGGCGATGACGAAAGGGTGTCTCGCAGGCACAGGGTTCTGCTTCATCTCGCGGACCGGCGGGGTTTATCCCTGCGGGTACCTTCCGGTTCTTGCAGGAAACATCAGAGAAGAAGGTTTCAGGGAGATATGGGATCATGCGAAAGTGTTCGAGGATCTACGTGACGAGCGCAGACTGAAGGGCAAATGCGGCATCTGCGGGTACAAACGGGTCTGCGGCGGCTGCCGTGCTCGTGCGTATGCAGCGACAGGCGACTATCTCGCAGAAGAGCCATACTGCATCTACAGTCCGCGGCAGGCACGGGCGGCGGTGCATGGTGACGAGGGCGCGGAAGATGACGTTTGAAATGATGTTTGAAGCGATTCCAGCCGTCGATCTCAAGGGCGGCAGGTGCGTGCAACTGGTGCAGGGAAAGCCGGGTACCGAACTGGTCTCTCTCCCTGATCCGGTATCGATCGCCCGAGAATGGGTGGATCAGGGCGCAAAAACCCTGCATCTGATCGATCTCGATGGCGCCATCCACGGAAAGAGGGAAAACGCCCCAATCGTCAAGGATATCTGCCAGCAGTGTGATGCGAATGTCCAGATCGGCGGCGGCATCAGATCGATAGAGGATGTCGAGGATCTGCTCGGAATCGGGGTCGATCGTGTGATCGTGAGCACAGCTGCGCTTAAGAATCCCGAGTTTGTCAGGCAACTCGCAGACGAGTTCGGGGGTGACCATATCATGGTTGCGCTCGATTCGGCAGGGGGCGAGGTCATAATCGAGGGATGGACCCTGAGATCGGGACTAAAGCCGGTCGATATCGGGATGAAATTCGAGGAACTCGGAGCAGGGAGCATATTATTCACGAATGTCGATACGGAAGGGTTACTTGGCGGAATCGATATCGCGCCGACCGCGGAACTGGTGCGGTCGGTCAACATCCCTGTGATCGCATCAGGCGGCATCACCACACTCGCTGATATCGCTGCGGTCAGGGAAGCAGGCGCGAAAGGCGCGGTCATCGGAAGCGCGCTCTATCTCGGGCGATTCACGCTCGCAGAGGCGATCGGGGTGTGACCGGTGCGGGTGTGGATGTAACCGGGATTACCCGGGTAATCCCGACACCCGGATCACAACCCCACCGTTTCGATATATTTATCTGGTTTGAGCCATCTATTAGCCATGATGGCGAAGAGAGTCATGATCGTAGATGATGCAGAATACATGCGGGAGATGCTTGGAGACATTATAGGGTCGTATGATGCACTTTCCGGGTATGAACTGGTGGGAGTTGCCGCCGATGGTGAGGAAGCGATCACAAAGTATCGCGAACTGGTGGATACGGGGCTTAGACCCGATGTCGTGACCATGGATATCGTGATGTCGAAGATGGACGGGATCACTGTGATCAAGGAAATTAGAAAGCAGGATCCGGGCGCACAAATCCTCGCAATCTCTGCGCTCGATTCGCCTGATACCATCAGCCGGGCGATGAAAGCCGGAGCAACCGATTATATCACCAAGCCGTTCACGATACATGATCTGATGGACAAGATCCAACACGTTGCAACGACTGCGACTGAGGCAGAGGGGGTGGAAGAGGAACGTTTGCCTGTCCGCGAGAATGTGATTTCCGGAACAGTCGTCTCCAGCGATGATGGCTATACGGTTATAACGGTGCAGAATGCCGCAATCGAGGCGATGTCAAATTATGCGGTCGATGAGCGGGTAAAAGTCCACATATATCCTGGGAAAATCGAGTTGCGCACCAAACCGGATAAAATGGGAAATCGACTGGAAGGGACGGTTCTGGAGATTATCCCGTCGACTCCGGTTTCGCAGGTAAAACTGGACTGCGGATTCGACCTCTCTGTGGACGTACCATCAAAGACGCTTACTGAGATGCATCTCGCGGTCGGTGACCGGGTTTACGCCACCTTCAGCGTGCTCTCTGCCCAGATCACGCGATAACCTCCCGGGTCCGCGCAAGCGCAGCCAGAACCGCCTTCTTGTGAATCTCTGCTGACCTGTGAATCCCACCACGAGTGCCGCGCACGGCACGGCACGGGTACTGCTGCACAAGGAGCCCTGCCTTCGAAGGCGCATCCGCAACCGGAGTGCCCACAAGCTGCGATGCCACCCACCAGCTTGCACCGCAGGGCGAACCCCTGATGACCCGGACATCTGATACGATCCCATCAGCAACAGATATCCTGAACATTGGCTTTCCGAGAACCCCTGTGAATTCATCGATAACCCGATCTCCGCATGGGACGAGCGCGCAGCAGATCTCGTCTGCATGTATGTGTATCCGGTACCGGTCCCTGATCTTTTCGAGTTCGGAATTGTCGCTTCCCGAGACGATGATCGCACCAGCGCCGGATTCTGCTGCGCACGCTGCGAATGCTGGTGTGAGATCCGGATGAAGCGCAAAGATGATCACCAGATCAGATGTCAGATCGACATCTTTTGTATACGGTTCAGTATCCTCGATGAAATCGGGCAGATCCTTTGGAATTGGAACTTCGGTCACCTCAAAGCCGGTTTTCTCCCTAATCGTCCGAATTGCACGCTCTCCGTACTTTCCTCGCGAGACCACTGTGACCGAGATCATCGTTTTGTGATTGATCCGGGTGGCTATTAACTTGACCTCGCCGCCGGGGGGTAGATAGCGGTATCACGTAAGACCAATGATCCCTCCGATACGTTTACATCAGCAAAGACGCTTACTTTACAACATGGAGATCATATTCGATGACATCGGGAGTTATCCGCTTCCGCGAGGGCGGCGGGAACGTGTGCATCAAGCATTCGCTGACGGGCGGCATGGCGACCCCGAGGTGACCGAAGCCATTCGCGACTGCATGCGCCAGAAGATCGCAGCAGGACTTGATGTCCCGACATACCCGCAGTTTCAGGATATGAACCAGCAGTTCCTGAGGATCATTAACGATCCTGCGTGTGGCGAGGCACCTTTTCTCGTTAAGGAGGAGTCGGCAGAGATAATCGAACTCTCTGCCATCGAACCGGTCGCAAAGGAGCATCTCGAGAAGACCGGAGAGCGGTTGATGATCAGGGTCTGTGTCACAGGCGCAGTCGAGCTATACCTGAAACAGTTTGGCAGCGCAGCATATCCTGATATACTTGACCTCTGTGCGAGGAGCGTTGATCGGTTCGTTACAAAGGCGCTCTCTACAAAGTCGTCGTTTGATGTGGCTGTCATCAGCATCGATGAGCCGAGCATCGGGATCAATCCCGAGATCATGTTCAGCGACGATGAGATCATTCATGCGCTTAACCTCTCAGCGAAATCCTCCAGTGTCGATACCCAGATACACCTGCACTCGCCGATCCACTATACGCTTGCGTGCGAGTCCGACTCGATCAATGTCGTAGGAGTGGAATCCGCTGCAAACCCGGATTACCTCGAACTGATCGATAAAGGGGAGCTGGAGCGATACGATATGTTCCTACGTGTCGGGGTTGCAAGAACCGATATCTTTGGTATGACCGCTTTGTTAAACGAGAAGTACCAGACCAATGTCTGGAAGGAGACGTCCCGGCTCGGCGAGATCGTGACCGCGATGGAGACGCCGGAAGTGGTCGCAAAGCGGCTCAGGCACGCTTATGATCGGTTCGGGGAGCTGATACGGTATGCAGGACCTGACTGCGGGCTCGGTGCATGGGAGTATCAGGACCTTGCACAGGGACTCCTCAAAAACGCGGGGGACGGCATC
>JAUWGA010000185.1 GCA_030606635.1 Methanosarcinales archaeon | reverse complement strand
TGCGTTGTCGCTGAGTACGATCGTCTGTATCCTCTCGGCGATTGTCCATGCGTCTGCCTCGTTCTGATCGAACACTGAGACCTGCATCACAACGTCCGCTTTTGTCATGCCTCCGGTCCGTGCACCTGCGAGTTTCGTTGATACCTCCGATACCTGGAAGATGTCCACCGCCGGGATGTCGGTCTTCTCATCCCTCAGTCCGGCGTAGATGTTTGCAGCCGGAACCAAGGATGTGAGTGTCGCATCTTCCACCAACGCAATCCTGAATGAGCCGAGTATTGAGAGATCTCTGGGATATACGGCGTCCGACGGATACAGGGTGCTTGATGGAAGTGTCATTGTTCGCCTTTAGCTTCTCCACAGAAATGCTTGTGATAGTATTTGATGTTATTTGCTGATATGGCATTTAGATTATTTCGTATCTTAGCAACGATTGCAGGATCTTCCCATAATACGTCCATAAGCAAATCCGTGGGGCGCTCTGCCAATATTTCATCAATGTCTTGTGGTTTGGTCATGCTCGTATCCTCCAAACGTTTATTTCCCTGACGTTGGGTGAAACTGTTGCAGCAACCGTAGAACCGAATACCACACGCACCTTTGAACACAATGCTTCACATGGATACGTATGGTAGAACGTCGCACTCGAACTCATCCGGCAGCCCTGTATCCATGCAGAACCGTCCCAGAAGTATGTATATACGACAACTGTGCCTGCTGTCACAGAGGCACGCATGAGACCGCCAAGAAGTATGTGATATAAACCACCAAGATCCCACTCCATTATACCATATTGGTATCCCCCGGCAGCAACCTTAGTTCCAGAGGTGCAGAACGTGGAAATGTCACCATCCGTGGTTTTTTCAGCGTCTGTGGGATCAACAGTCCACTCATCCAAAGTGGGGGTAACTCCCGCTATTAAGTCTTTTGGCAAGTCGTCATGTGCCTCCTTGATGCCGGTCTCCATCTTGTTCAAGTTCGTTGCGTTTATCGCTGGTGTTGTGCCGTTTACCCAGGGTGTCGGTGTATATGTCATGATCTTATCTCCGCTCTAACGTCTTCGATTACCATATCAGGATACTTCGCCCGCACCGTCTCAACCGCTGGCTGTAGGTATGGCTGCGCTGCCATGTTGCGTGTGCCGAACTCCACGAAATGCGCATACTCGATCTCCGATCCTTCCCGCACTCCCGCGCCTACCTCGATTATGTCGCCTGCCTGATTCGTTCCAATGCTTCCTTTGAGCCGCCCGGTATCGACCGGAACCCTTGAGACCGCCTCGCTCTCGATCTCGAATGCCGCCCGCACCGATGCTTTGCGTGCTGCTGATTCGATGTCTTTGTTGAGTGTTTGAAGGTTGCGCACAACTGCCCCTACGCCTCTGACAGTTGCGGTCATTTTATCAACCCCATATCATCCACCACTTTCGTTTATAATATGGACATCTATCGCGGTCCATGCTCAGGTTGCATAATTCATATTTGCATGTTTTCTTGAGTATCTTATTTAATGCAATATCTCTGTCTTTTTCTGATGGGTGGATTGCTTCTGCAACCAGCGCCAACATTATCCTTTCAACGTCATTCAATGGTGTATAGTGTTTGCACGAATTGCATGTCATGTCATGTCACCCTCTTGAGAAATAGCTGCAAATGCTGCACCGTTCCGCCGAGCTTCACCTTCCAGTCCGCAAGCGTGCCGTACAGATCATACGTCACGCTGTCGATCTCAAGCCTATCACCTGTTGCGATGCTGGCTGTGCTCGGTGCGTGGATCTTCTTGTCGGTGTCGCTTATCCGTCCGGGAGCGAACAGGACATCGTTCGCAGTCGGACGCATTACGACACCGATGAACGTGCCCTTGTCTACGTCCCAGGTGCTCTCAGGATTGCCGAGGTCATCCGTTCCGCTTGATGCGCCCCATATCTGCACGGTCTCGCCGAGTTTGCCTATGGCATTATCATTCATTCCTATGAAAGTTATATATCCATTGTATTAAAAGATATTGACTCATGGCCACCATTGAATCGCTCGAAACTAAGATGGATTCTATTATCCGTACGGGTCTGCGAGAGGCGATGCAGCATGTCGATGTCATGGACCGAAGAGATCCGCTGCATGAAGTTAAGGTTTTTTTGTATCAGTACCTCTACGATCCGCTGCATGACCAGATCCTTAAGACGCATACCGAAGGGTACGGCGCAGGCGGGGACTTGATGCGCCGGGCTGGCATAAAAGTGGATTGGTCGCCTCTTGGTGATGCTGTCTCATACGAAGACCCGCGCATCGCAAAGATGGCGAAAGCCGTTATCCTCGGGCTGGAGGAAGCACTCGACGGACAGACTGATGCTATTCTTGAGGTCATACTTGCTGAATATGAGCGGGGTTCGTCTATCCCTACCATCTCCCGTGGTCTTGTTAGCTACTTCGACGATAACCGTGCAGTGGCTAATCGCATGGCCCGCACGGTCACAAACGACGTATACAATCACGCGCA
>JAUWGA010000027.1 GCA_030606635.1 Methanosarcinales archaeon | reverse complement strand
GGAATGCCGAGAACAATACCGATGATCTTCTTTTTCGGATCGGTCGGGTATGCCAGTACGCATGAAAGATATACGATTGATCCGAACATGGCAGTGCACTCATCGATGATTCTGAGCGATAAGCGATCCATAGTCACGATGTTTCCGGTTACGGTGACGTCCACACCGAAGATGTGCAGCAAGAATCCAAGAATGGATGCGGTGATGTTTTCGAGGAAAGCGAAACGATCCATGAAATGGTAATACAGGAGGTAAAAAACGGTGCAGAAAGTGATGAACAAAGCGATGAATTGTATAACCTCTTTATTCTGATTGATATAATTGATCAAATCATCTTTTGCGATGCCTGCCTTCATTGAAATAGGGGTGTTGCCCATCCTTCATAATAATTCCCGTCCGTGCCGGCACTGCACAACAGACTGGTGGGCATCACGTCATGCGCGTTTAAAAAAGGAAGAGAAGTTACCGCCTCTCCAGACCCATACATTTTTATCGCATCGGAATGATCTGATACACGATGAGATATTGTGCCGAGATAACCATACAACTGAAGCAGGGCATGCTTGATCCGGAAGGGGAGACGATACAGCGTGCACTTACGCATCTGGGCTATGCGGTCAAGAGCGCTCATGCAGCGAAGAGATTGCTGATTGAACTGGAAGCAGATGACACCGACGACGCCACCGGAATGGTGGATGAGATGTGCAGGAAGATGCTTGCAAATCCAGTGATCCACAATTACTCAATCGTGATACGATGAAGTTTGCAGTAATCAGGTTTGGAGGAAGTAATTGCGATTCAGACGTGCATCACGTCTTAAACGATCTTCTCGGCGTATCCGCCGATCTGGTATGGTACAAGGACTCGATCGAGGGATATGACGGCGTCGTAATCCCTGGAGGGTTCTCTTATGGCGATTATCTGCGTGCAGGCGCGATTGCGGCACGAACACCGATCATGAACTCGGTGAAGCGCCTCGCTGACAACGGAAAACCGGTCATCGGGATCTGCAACGGATTTCAGATCCTTGCCGAGGCAGGACTCCTGCCGGGTGCGCTCCGCACGAATGAGTATCCGAAATTCTGCTGCAAGTGGGTGAACCTGCGCGTCGAAAACACAGACACCGCGTTCACATCGGGTTTTAAGGAAGGCGAGATTGTGAGGATGCCGGTCGCGCATAAGGAGGGCAATTTCTTCGCGGATGATGCCGCGCTCCAGGATATGAATTCGCGCCATCAAATCGTGTTCAGGTACGTTGACCCAGACGGGAACACCGCGGATTACGCCAATCCGAACGGCTCGGTCGAGAACATCGCTGGAATCGTTAACGGGTCCGGGAACGTTCTCGGGATGATGCCGCATCCTGAGCGTGCATCGGAGTCGATACTCGGATCTGATGACGGGCGCAGGATCTTTGAGTCGATGGTTGAGTATGCGGAGCAGGGATGACCTCGGATACGCATCTCAGAAAAGCACGAATCATCGCAGACTACCAGTTCGGACGCGGCACAGGAGACGCGCTCTTTCCTGACGACGTGAAATTCCGCTTGTCCACCACTGGCAGGATCAGGCGGTGCTGCAGGGTAAAGAGCGTATCGCAACGCTCCGTGCAAGCGATAACCTGTTCACGCTCGGAAAACTCGGGGCATTTCGGCTGCACGCATTCCTGCCACCGCCCGGGATGCGCGTCGCTGTGAACAGTGATGCTGCCCCTTTCGTCCGGGATGGGAAGACCGCGTTTGCACGGCACATCACCGATGTGGATCCGATGATCCGAAGCGGTGATGAGGTGCTCGTGGTGGATGAGAACGATCTCCTGCTTGCGACAGGGCAGGCAAAGCTGTGCGCATCCGAACTGCTCGCATTCGAGCACGGGATGGGAGTCGATGTGCGGATCGGGGTCGGAAATGCCTGAATTAATGGTATCTTTATACCAGCGTAGATCCACGCACCTCCCTCACAATCCCTATTTTGGGCTGCCGGGTCGTATGCGTCGCTGGCTGTGATTGCAAGCTCCTACAACACCACAAGCCATAACACACCCCCATCCTCGGGCAACATTTATATCCCGGCAGGGGACTGAAATTCACATACATCCACAGAGGAGGCTTTAGCATGGATTATGCAGAAATGTCAGATAAACTTGTAGACCTGTTAGGACTGAAGGGAAAGCCGGTAGCGGTTTCGCTGATAAAGAGAGTGGAAGACATCCCGAAAGACTTGACCGAGGTCGAAAAACCTCGCCGGTACTGTCAGATGCTTCAGGATGCCAGACTCAAAGGCATCACAAGTCTTGCAACCGCAGACAACCACGCCTGTAAAGGCGGCGCAACAGCGATCGGGCTCATGGATTACGGTCCGATCTTAAAGACTGGCGCGCTGTACCATTACAAACTGAACAAGGAAGTTTCGCTCGGTGTTGCCAAGCGTGTGGTCGATCACATGCCAAGACCAGCGCCCGGATCGACCGTTGCAACCGTGGTCGCGCCGCTTGACAAGGCGCCGACCGAGCCTGACGGCGCGAGACCTGACGTGATCGTGATCATGGCTGGCGTACTTGCAGCACGAAGGATCGTCCAGGCAGTGATCTACCAGCACGGCGGACGGTTCAACGCAAACTTCGCGGGCATCCAATCGACATGTTCAGACGCCACAGCCTATCCCTACATCTCAGGAGACTTGAACGTCTCGATCGGGTGCGATGGCGCGGCAAAGAACGCTGGACTTGCCGATGACGAACTCGTGGTCGGGATACCTGCAGAACTGCTTGAAGAGATCACCGGAACACTAAGTGAGTGTGCGCCGGGATGGGACGATTGGCAGAAAGGGAACATCAGTTACGTAAGGAAGGATATCTGAATCTGATAGCTCCTGGCTGTCGCACTATGGCGCCGGCAGCCCTCCTGCTGTCAGGTACGTTTAACCTCGTCCCAAAACCCGGCCTAAACTGGGCCATCCCTGAATGACTCCATCCAACTAAAAATCCGTTCTACTGCGGTTCTTTTCATATGCGGGTCAGAACCTGCCACCCATAAGAACCTCCCGCACCAGAAAAGATTTAATAAATGCGGGCGCAATTCTGATAGGTGAACTACTAATGAAACGGGAACTGATGGACATTCTTGCCTGCCCGATATGCAAGGGCGACCTCGAACTGGACGTGACCGAAGAGACCGATGAGATTATCACGGGCACGTTATATTGCGGGAAATGTGATGAGCACTATCCGATCGAGGATGGTATCCCAAACATGCTCCCACCAGACCTCCGCGAGTAACATGGATCAGCCAAAACAATCCTCACAGCAGATCGTCCTGAATCGAACCCGATTCAATTCCATCGAATTCGAGACCAAATACGTTGAGTTGGTACTGCCCCGCGGCAGGGACGTTAAATTTCCGATTGAGATCAGCAACTATGGCGCGCCAACACAGATAAATCTGACTGCCAGCAACGAGATCGAAGATTGTGTCAGGTTCCTGCACAATGATTTTGCCGCGGTCGGCAAGACGGTCGTAGATGCGATCGTGCATATCCGGACGCAGCGGCACGGAAGCATCGCCGTGACTGCCGGATACGGCGCGAATACAGACAGTTTCAACATCGACCTGATAGCAGAACCGTATCAGGAGATCGATACAGCCCCGGGCCTCGCAGTTCCGGGGGAGGAGGAGGGGTACCAGAAAGTGTCGCGGATATCAGTCCATCCGGCGGTGAAAGTGGTTGCCGCGCTCGCATTCATTCTCGTAATCTTAAAGCTCTTTGATATGGTGCCCGGGTACGTCGGTATGGTCTCAGCGATCCTGTTGCTGGTCATACTCATCATGTACAAACTATTCACAACTTCTTCGCAATGATCGCCTCTGCGATCTGGAAATCCTTGTACACCAGCATCTCGACGTCCTGCTTCTGCACGTATGGGAGCAGGTCGGCACCCTCGGCACGCCAGACCCATGCATAAAACCGGCTTAAGAAGTTAAAAACGTCTACCGGACCTTTGTTACTCTTCAAGTGGAGAAGACTGATCGTACCGCTCTTTTTGAGAACCCTGAGTGCCTCGGATACCGCAATCTCGGGTCCATCGATGGTGTCCATGCCACAAGTGCAGAATACCGTGTCAAACGTTTCATCGCCGAAAGGCAGCGACTGGACCATCCCTTGCACGCGATGAAGGTTCTTGTACTTACTGTTTCTCAATCGATTGACTTTCAGCACATTTCTGGATATATCGATCCCGATAACCGTCCCGTTCTTGACCCATTTGGCGAGAAGCCCTGCGTTTCTTCCGGTGCCGCTTGTCAGATCGAGCACCATGCCGGAATCTCCAAGGTTCGTAGCTTTTATCAATTTTTTCCGTGAATACTGCTTTGAACCGAGCCACAACACATCATCGAGATCGTACAGCAATGCAAGGCGGTTGTACCGATCTCTCGTCTTTCCAGTCTCTTCTAAATAATCAGACATCTGTAAAAATCACTTCCGAACAGCATACTCCATCTCTGAAATTCTCTCAGACAACTTATCCACCAGTTCCTCATTATCCTGATAAAGCAGCTCATCTCCGCAGACCGGGCAGATAAAATCGGTCTCGGATGCCGTATCGAAGAGAAATCGCGCGCATTTGTGATCGCAGATGTAGAATACACCGTTTGCCTCAAATTCGAGCCGCTTATTTAAATTGTCAAGCAACTTCTCAAACTCGATATTCAGGCGGCTATCGAGGTTCTCAGGATAGAGCGTCCAGTGGTATGTTAGCCAGCCAGTATCCGGATTGCGCTCCCTCCGATATCCTGCAAGACGGTTCTCGTGCAGTTTAAAGAGCGTCTTCCTGATCACGTTTATATCCATATCGATCGCTTCTGCAACGACCTCATCGACGATCTCCCCGTCAGGTAATTTCTCGACGATCTCTACGCCGTCCGCCCCGATGATCTTTACCAGGTACTGGCGCACAACAGGGTCATCCATATCGATCAATCGATCACCGTCTCGACGTTTCCGCTTTCCAATTTTTCTTTTGAGATTAGTATCATTCCGTACCTCCTTCACGCAAACATGCCTTCTGAATACCGGTCTACCATGCCCTCCGGGTTCATTATGTGCTTGATCGCATCCTCGAAATCCTTCTGGTATACCGCATCCGCATCCTCACGCACCGCACACATACCAGCTTCCATCGCGATCGCCCGCAAAGAAGCGCCGTTTGCACCATCTGCCAGTGCCGCAATGCGATCAAAATCGATATCGTCGGAAAGCCGCATCTTTTCTGTATGGATGAGCAGGATCTTGACGCATGCTTCATGATCCGGCAAGGGCACGTATACCAGCCGGTCGAAACGTCCTGCGCGGATCAGCGCGGGATCGAGTATATCCCACCGGTTGGTTGCTGCAAGGATGCAGACGTCACCTCTCGAATTGAATCCGTCCATCTCTGACAGGAGTTGCATGAGCGTGCGCTGGACCTCCCTTCCGCCGGAACTGGCATCGTCGAGCCGTATCGCACCAATTGAGTCCAGTTCGTCGATGAATATGATCGCGGGCGATTTTTTCCGCGCCATCTCGAATACGTCACGCACCATACGCGCGCCCTCACCGATGTACTTTTGAACAAGTTCCGAACCGACCACGCGGATAAATGTGGCATCCGTCCGGGTGGCAACCGCTTTTGCGAGAAGGGTCTTTCCCGTGCCTGGTGGACCGAACAGTAAAACGCCTTTCGGTGGATCGATGCCGATGCGTTCGAATATCTCTGGTTTGGTGAGTGCAAATTCCACAGCTCCCCTAAGCACCTCAATTTGCTTATCAAGACCCCCGATCTGGTCGTAATCGATGTCAGGCGATTCTATGACCTCCATTGCCTGCACTAAGGGGTCTTCTGATCTGGGGATGACCGCAACGATCGATAAATGCTCCTTATTAAGCGCAACCTGCGCACCGGGTTTGAGTTCGCCGTCTTTGATGAACTGGGAGCTCCCTACGATGAATTCGGGACCTGTGCTCGATCGCACAATCAGTTTTCCATCCTCAAGAACGTTTACGAGCGTTCCAACCAACTGCGGTGTTGTTTTTAGTTTATCGAGTTCACTCCGCAGTTTCCTAAGTTCACGCTCGTACTTCAATCGCTGGTCTTCAGCAAGCTGCTTTTCGGTCTCGACCTTCTGGTACTGCTTCTCGAGCAGGTTATTTTTCAGTTCGAGTTGCTGCATGCGATCCACAACATACTTGGAGAACTCTGTTGAATCCATATCCGCATCAGCGTCCATTTCCAAATCCATTATAAGACTGAATATCCTGACAATACATAAACCTTTATGGAAGATGGGATGATACGCTATTCCTATGCAATGCGAAATATGCGGAAGCAACATCCGCGGAAAAGCGCATCGGGTGATCCTCGAGGGTACCGAGTTAAACGTCTGTGACGCTTGTTCAAAATACGGGCACGAGGTCAAGCAAGTAACAAAGGCCACTCCTACCAGAACCGGGATCGGGACCGGAAAAGCGCCAGCAGGCAGGGTGCCGGCAGGCATCACGTTCCGTACCGGGTCGCGGAGGCGCCCGGATATGTTTGACCAGATGAACGACGAACTGCTCTCTGATTATGGCTTTGCGATCAGGCGTGCTCGTGAGGCGCGCGGCATGTCCCAGGAAGAACTGGCACTTGAGATGAGGGAGAAATCATCGCTCATCAAGAAGATAGAGCGCGAAGACTTAAGACCCGAGGATAATGTTCGCAAGAAACTCGAACGCGTGCTTGGAATCTCGCTTACTGAGACGATTGAGTAGTGGCAGCCGAAAAGCCGTGCTTGATCATCGCACGAAGCGTCTCTGCAAGTTCTCCCACGGACACCCGGATCTGCGCCATACTGTCCCGATCGCGTATCGTTACGGTATCATCATCCAGAGTCTCGTAATCGATTGTTACTGAAAAAGGTGTCCCGATCTCGTCGTTTCTACGGTATCTCCGCCCGATCGTCCCGGAATCATCATAACTCACGAAGACCTCGTTTTCCCGAAGTGTCTTTGTGATCGCAAGCGCAGGTGTGATCAATTCATCCCGCGTGAGAAGCGGAAGTACCGCAACCTGCACAGGCGCAATCTCTGCCGGAAGGTGGAGCACGTTTCGGGTTTCACCTTCCACAGGTTCCTCGGAAAACGAGTGTTCGAGCGCGGCATAGATGATCCGGTCGATGCCGAACGACGGCTCGATCACATGCGGAATGACCCTCTCGCCGCGAACCTCCTCGATTACGGTCTCGTATTCGACCAGATCCCGGGGAATCGCGATCATCTCGCCATCGATCTCGATTTTGATCTCGTCGCCCCCAAGCCCCTCTTCTCCCAAATCAATGAGTGCTGCAAGAACCTTGCCTGCATTTCCTTTGTAGAGCGGACCGATTACGCTCATATCCGGCTTCACCACGATCCGTTCGACCTGTTTTGGGGTGTCGTACTCGATAAGAACGGAAAGATCCTTCTTTGAGTGCTCCGCGTGTGATGACAGGTCGTAGTCGGTGCGGTCAGCGATCCCGACGATCTCGACCCAGCCGAACCGGTCGGTCAGAACCTCGGCATCCCAGCAATCGACAGCATAGTGCGCCATCTCGTCTGGCTGGTGCTGCCTGAACCGCAGGCACGCAGGATCGATGCCCACCCGCACCAGGAAGAGATGTGTGAGCACGAGGTGGTACGCGAGGAACTCGTGCGCAACGATTGCACGGTCCACCGCGTCCCTCGCGGTCAGTTCGATGATGCCACCATCATCTTCGTGTGCAGGGTGCGAGACGCGCTGATGAGGGGCAGGATAATACCGGAGAACCATATCCTCGATCATGGAGAATCTCGGATGATTTTTTTCAGTTGGGTTGATGAAAATTTCTGCTTCTGCTTGCGTAAATTCCCTGAGCCGGATAACGCCCTGACGCGGGGAAATCTCATTTCGGTATGCTTTTCCGATCTGCGTCACTCCAAACGGAAGTTTCTCCCTGTAAAACCTGAAAAGGTTCTCAAAATTAACAAACATCCCCTGGGCAGTCTCTGGTCTGAGATAGCCAACCCGCTCTGCACCTGGTCCGATCGTTGTCTTGAACATCAGATTAAAACTGGAAACATCCCCGAATGTCCCGACACCACCGCATTGTGGGCATTTTATGCCGTGTTCGTCGATCAACCGCTTGATCTCTGATGCGGGCAGTGCATCCGGAGTTTCGACGATGCCTTCGATCAGGTGATCCGCACGGAATGCGTGATCGCACCCGGAACAGACGACCATCGGGTCTGAGAATCCTCTGGTGTGCCCGGACGCATCGAAGATCGCAGCAATCCCGATGGTCGGGGTCTCGATCTCGTAGAAACCCTCCTCAATCACATACATCTTCCGCCAGATATCCTCGATCCTGCGCTTCAACATCGCGCCAAGAGGACCGTAATCGTAAAAACCTGCGGTTCCGCCGTACAGTTCAAAGGAGTTCCAGAGGAAACCTCTCCGCTTTGCCAGCCCGATTATCTTCTCGTATTTGTCCATGATGTTACGCTTCAATGGTTTTATTTTTCGTGATCGTTCTCTTTCTGAAGTTTTGACTTTCCATCCCGATATAAACAGGATATAGTTCATTTACAAATTTATAAGATCCTCTTCCGCCTTCTATATCTGAGACAATGATGCCCAACTCTCTCATTTTCCTTAAAAAATTGTTAAACACTTTTTTCTCTTTCTCATTCAACTTACTTTCTATTTCACCTTTTTTAAACCGGTTGATGGGTCTTTCGCCCAATCTCCTCAAGATCGATCGATATTGCTCGCTGCGGATTGCTCTGTAGATCTTCGGATCAAGATATTTTTTCCCGATCCTCTCTGCAGCATCTATAATCCCGGATGAGGCATCATCCTCGCTTATTATTCCATCATCATCACTCCAAAAGACTGCATCACCTATTTCATGCATAAAAATAGGTAAACCGCTTGAAAACCGTGTCATGACCTCCATTGCTTCAGATTCGACTTCTATATTGACTTTTCCGAATGTTTTTTCGAAAAACTCATTCACCTCCTTATCAGAGAGTTTATCGATGTCCACCACTCTAAAAATTCTCATAAGAGACGGTTGATGCTCGCTCAACACATCCCGTATCTCTGGAATACCGATTGGCATGATGAAAGCAGGGAAATCTGTGTAGTGGGTAGCTACATCATCCACAAAACTCTTGTACCAGTTTGCGAATTCAGGAGTCTCGGATATCCCATTGATATCGTCCAGGACGATAAACAGTCCTTTCTTCTCATTCTTTATTTTTTCCATTATATTTTTAAGAGCTTCCGGAAAATTCCTGACCAAACCTTTCAGGTCCTCTTGTGGAGGATTGAAACTGACAGAAATACCAAAAAGATCCACTTGTTTGACATATTTTCCAAAGAAACCTGAAATTTCATCGAACCACGTCTGTTTATTCGTTTCTTTTAAAATTTGCTCGAATATACGGCGTACCAATTCCTCCAGATCGGTCACGCCCCCCACAAACACATGGATGGCAAGGAAATTCTCTCTATCAACCAGATGGCGCAGGAACGCAGCCAATGAACTCTTTCCTATACCCCGTTCTCCTGCTAAAAAGACGTTTTCCTGTCGTCCGGATGCGGTCTGTCTGACATATTTGAGGATCTCTTCGATCTGCTTAACCCTGCCGACAAAAAGTTCAACAGGCGCAGGATTGCCGGGTGTAAACGGGCTATTCTCTTTCATGGTCTCTCATTTATCTCGGTCTTGTTTGTATCACCCACAACCTCAACCCTAATCAGTGTTTTCATCTGTGTTGTCCATCAGTCCGCACACAACTCCCCAACCAGCCCCCGCACCATCACGCCCCCCTCATCAGACGCAAAGATCGGCAGGTCCCAGTTCTGAGCTATTCTCTTCCGGTTCACGACCACCTCGATATCGCGCACCGGATCATAGCCCGGCTTCGTATATTCCTCCCAGTACACCAGAACACCCCGCCTCTGCCAGAGAGGCACCTTGCCTATGTTGATCCCGTGCTGGAAGCACAGTTCGTGGATATCGGACGCTCGCAAGCCAAGCATCCTCGATGCGGCATCCTTTCCTGGTAAGCCATTCGACCGGAGCGTGTAATATCCGTAACCATTGATGCAATTCCGCCACGCCTCTGCCTGCCGCCAGACCAGATATTCGATGATCTGCCCCGGATGCAGCGGTATCACCCTCCCGTCGAATGCGATAGGGGACAGGTTGAGGGGGCGGGTAAGCGCGCTTGATATGTAACTCGGCACGACCGAGACGAGTTTCTCGATCCTGCCATCAAACGGCAGTGCGTCTCTGAAAAGGATATTAATCTCGTCTGAAAAGGTGTACGCAACTACCGGATAGAGCCCGCTTTGCTGGAAGAATGATTCTGTCGCATCTACCATCGCGGATGCAAAACCGCGATCGAAGGGCTTTTCAAACCCGTGTCTTTGCAGGAGATTCTTAAAGCTCCTACCATCTACCCTGATGATGACCGGCGGAGTTGCTCTCAGGTCAGCATATATCTCGTGATCCTTGAAATCACTCACTCTCATCCTTCTTTGCCAGTCGATTGACCTGTTTCACGAGGACGATATCGCCAATCGCAAGCACCCACCGATACGGCAGGATAACTCCTTCCCGGCTCACATCGAACAGTTCTTGATTGACTTTGGTGAGTGCAAGACCTGTTACCAGTCTATCAGCCGTCTCGATTACGACATCGTTCACATTTCCTACATACAATCCCTTGTCGGTATATACGTTGAGCCCGAATAATGATGTCATTTCTGCGTGCATTCAATCCCTCCCTATAGTGTTTAGTATAGGATAGAATGAACTAAAAGGATATATACTTTTGCGTGATACGGACAATTAATAGAGACAAAGACGCTGAAACAATCATGAAAACATCGATCCAGATAGGGAAGGTTATGGGGATACCGATCAAGATTCACATCTCTTTCTTGCTGGTTCTCGTACTATTTCCGATCGTCTTCTCAAACGATGCTGAGTTCGGATTCGCTGATGTGGCGTCTGCCTCGCTAAGGTATGCGCTCGCGCTGACCCTGACCATCCTCATATTCACATGCGTGCTGCTGCACGAACTCGGGCACTCGTGGGTTGCGATGAAGTACGGGATCGGGATTCGCAGCATCACGCTGATCATTCTCGGCGGCATCGCGGCGATGGAAGAGGTCCCGCGCGATCCGCGTGCCGAGATGCGGATCTCGATAGCAGGTCCTCTGGTATCACTCACGATAGGGGTTTTATGTTATCTGGCGTACCTCGGACTTGGTATCTACGACATAGTGCAGATCTCCACGATTTCGTATATTTCCCGTTTTTTGTGGTTGATTGCATATATTAACATCATATTATTTGTTTTCAACCTGATCCCGGCGTTCCCGATGGATGGTGGGCGTGTGCTCCGGGCATGGTACGCAGGAAGGATGCCGTATCTTCGGGCAACGAAAAAGGCGGTGAATATCGGGAAGATGTTCGCTATCGCAATGGCGATATTTGGGTTGTTCGCTTTCGAGATCGTCAATATCTGGCTCATCCTGATCGCTTTCTTCATCTATATCGGCGCATCAGAGGAAGAGAAGTACGCAGAGGTCTCGGTGACGCTTGAAGGCATCGGTGTGAGAGATCTCATGACCCGCGAGATCGCGTATGTGCAGGATAACCGGACCATCTCAGAACTTCTCAGGTTGATGTTCGAGAAGAAACATCTGGGATACCCTGTCGTCGATCAATTTACCGGAAAGATCGTCGGAATCGTGACGTTTACCGATATCAGGAGCGTTCCGATGAGCGAGCATGGCAACGTGCTGGTGCGGGATGTGATGAAGAATGTTAGCTTCATCCCGGAGGATGCCGATGCCATGGACGCGCTTAAGATTATGTCCACAGAAAACGTCGGGCAGCTGCTGGTGCAGGAGATGGGGTCGATCACCGGCATCGTGTCCAGAACCGATCTTACAAGATCAATCGAGGTGCTTGGTTACCGTGAGCGATAATACTTATGACGTGGTCATCGTCAGGTACGATGAGATTGCACTCAAGAGCCCGCAAGTCAGGCGGCGGTTTGAGGATGTGTTGATCAGCAGGATTAAAACAGCACTCTTGAGGCGTGGCATAGAATATTCAAGGGTCACGCGGGAATGGGGCAGGATCTTTGTGCATACGAGCGATCAGGGTGCCGCAGATGCGATCTCCCGCGTCTTTGGTACGGCGTCGGCAAGTCCTGCGATAACAACCGATGCAGCGCTCATAAGCGCGGCAGAGACCGCGGCAGAGATCGGAAAAGACTTGATCAATGACGGCGAGTCCTTTGCGATCCGTGCGTCCAGGTCAGGAATCCACGATTTCACATCGATCGATCTTGCAATCGCTTGCGGGGATTCGGTCGTGGGGTGCACCTCGGCAAAGGTTGATCTCACAAACCCGGATCGGGAGATATCTGTTGATATGCGGCAGGAGCGCGCCTATATCTACACGGGGATCGCTGCCGGAGTCGGAGGGCTTCCGTATGGCACACAAGGCAAGATGATTGCGCTGGTATCCGGAGGAATCGATTCACCGGTTGCCGCGTGGATGATGATGAGGCGGGGGGCAGAGGTTATCCCGCTCTACTTTGATCTCGAGGAGTTTACAGACCCAAAAAGCAGAGAACTGGCTGAACAGAGCATAAACCTGCTTTTTGAGTGGAGTTATTCCGATATGACCGCGTACAGGGTTCCTTATGGGGCAGTCCTTCGCGAGATCGCGAGCCGCTGCGAGCCGCGCATTACCTGCGTGATCTGCAAGCGGATGATGTACCGGATCGGAGCCCGGGTTGCAGAGAAGGAAGACGCGTGCGGCGTCGTCACAGGATCATCGCTCGGACAGGTCGCATCCCAGACATCACAGAACATGCTTGCAGAGATGCACGGACTCGGGATGCCGATCTACCATCCGCTTATTGGGATGGATAAGAGAGAGATCATCGACCGTGCAACCAGGATAGGCACGTTTCGGACAGAGAAGCCAGCAATCGAGTGCGCTGCCGTGCCGGATCGCCCTGCGACCGCTGCAACGGTCGCGAGGGTGGCTAAGAATGAAGAGCGGCTTGATGTCGCACGTATCGTGTCTGATGCGGTCGCTGGCTCGAGCGTTCTGGAACTGCTCCAGTGAAACGCTTGTTTTGTGGGGTCCTGTCTGCGCTCTTCTGTCTCTGGAACTCGCCATCATCAGCACGACCACCGCGCCCCGAAAACCATATCACCAGATCCAGCCAACCGGATAACC
>JAUWGA010000081.1 GCA_030606635.1 Methanosarcinales archaeon | reverse complement strand
ACCGGATTTTAAACAGTTGACCGCAGAGGATGTCATGTCTTCAAGCCTGATTGCGGTTGCGCCGGATGCCACACTGGGGCGGGCAGCGAAGATCATGGGCGAGAGGCACATCCACAGACTGCTGATACTGTCAGAAAAAGGCGTTGGCGCGTCACAGCGACCGGTCGGGATACTGTGCACAAGCGATATCGTGCGAGAGGTTGCGAAAGCCCAGTGAATCATCACCCTCCCCTGGGACCGTCTATGCATACGTGGATCATGCACAAAGGAATGCGGAAGACGCGGTGCGCAATGCAATCAATCTAAGGACGGGAGGGGGTTTTTATCCAAATGCTCGATTCCGACGGAGATATTCGCGTGAAGACAACGTTATTAGGGATCAAAATAAATAATCAATTATGAATGATCCTCACGTAAAAGCATTATACTACCGAGTTATAGTAGGAGAAGATATCGACTACGACAATGCGCCACCAGTGTCTGAAATTACCGACGAGTTTGATCTGTCCATTGATGGCGATATTGCAATTTTTGAGATGAAGAAACATTACCCGACCGCGGGTGAAGCAAGAGCAGTAGCGGACGGATATCTACGAGCATGGGAGATACTGATTGGTTTGGAGTATGATCCTGATGACTTGCGTTTCGTCTTTGATCGTGCAGATGTCATTGACAGATCACCTCATGAAACTGAAAAAAATATAATGAACTTGCAAGCCCATATAGCTGCTTCTACCGCCACATCTAATATCCATCTTCATGTATCTCGTGGGCGGTATCCCTCATTCCCCAAGAACTTTATAGAGTCAACGGACGCCGAAACTATGTACCTAAGATACAAAGCATATCGTCAGAACCGTGAAAAATTAACCTCCATGGCGTATGTGTGCTTTACCGTCCTTAAGGCAAGTGCTGGCGGTCTGGAAAAAGCGGCAAAGCAATACTATATCAGCAGTAAGGTTTTGAAAAAACTTTCAGAACTGTCTACTACAAGAGGCGGCGCCACAGAAGCCCGCAAATGCACTGGGAATGGAACATTCACACCCCTCAGCCCGAAGGAAAAGGAATGGATCGTATCAGTTATCAAGGCATTAATCCGCCGCGTAGGTGAGTCTGAGTACGCACGTAGTACGGGGACTGAACTCAAGCAGATCACGATGGGAGACTTTCCTAAAATTTAGGATCGTGATCACGGAAGGATTTACCGAACCCAGGACGTTTCAAAGTTGAGTTCTCTCACTCGCTCATCACCATGAGCGCAGCATGAGGACACGCTGCCACACAGGTTCCGCACTGGATGCACTTCGACTCGTCCATCGCAACACTCCAGTCATCCTTAAATGAGAAGACCTGGACCGGGCAGACGCTGATGCACGCACCGCAGTGCACGCATTCGTCCTCGTCCCGGATGATCGGATGTTCGAGTATAGAGACGGATGCGCCCTGACGTTCGAATGCGGTCGCAACGCGGGCACAGGAGTCAGCAGGCACTTCGAGCACGATCTCGCCGCTCGTTGCATCGATGTTTGCGCGGTCGACATTGATCTCGACACCGGTATCAAGAATCGCTCTCGCGATCACCGGGTCGTGAATCGCCGATGAAACGTGTATCACCATCTTCATATTATCACCCTTAATTTCTGTTTTGCAGGTTTAACAGATCACTGATCAGCACAATATAGCCATTATGGCGGGCAAGAGTGTGGAGCGCACTTTTACGCTTTCGCACTTTGTCCGCCTGCACAATGGAATCAGAAGTCGGTCATCACCCTGAACTGATCGATCTCCTCTTTGGATAGCCCTTCTATGAACATCTCGGCTGCCTGCCGCACATCCTTCGCATTCGTGATCGCACGCCCGACCACGAGGATATCGGCTCCAGCAGCCAAGGCACCCTGTATCGTATCTGCCCTGATGCCGCCGGCAACCGCAACCAGGATCTTACTTGAGAGTGCCTTGATTTCAGGGATGCTGCCCCACTGGTGCTCGGTCTTCTCGGCATCGATCGCACGGTGCAGTTCGACGACATCAGGAAGAGCCCCGAGCTCGCCAAGTTCGCGTAACTTTGGCATCGGATCTGGTAAGTTCAGTGTGTCGATGATGGCATAGATCCCGGTCTTGTGCGCCTCCTTAATTGCATTCACAATCGTCGGGATAGGCGCAAGCGCGGATATCACAACGGCATCAGCGGTTGCATCGGCAACCATGCGTGCCTCGAGATTGCCCGTATCAAGCGTCTTTAGATCGGCAACGATGAACGCATTCGGCTTCGCTTCCCTAAGCCTTGCGATGACATCCACGCCGTACCGCTTGATAAGCGGCGTTCCCGCCTCAAGGATCAGGTGGTCGCTATCAGGAAGAGTTTTCACGACATGCAGAATCTGGTCGATATCCGGATTATCAAGAGCGACCTGCAGATACGGCGGATCCCACAGACGCGAGACCTTGAATCCCATGATCGCATGTGCGCCGCGATCCTTCTCATCAAGAACCGTCTCGATCCCTGGAAATCCGTCCATCGCACGCTTGAGCGCAAGCTTCGTCGCGCCGTAGTTGTACCGGTATATCCGGTTGTAATCCTTCGCGTCCGGGTGGATGAAGACGCTTGCAACGATTACGAGCTCCTCTGCCTGCTCCGTTGGGACAACTCCGTCCTCAACAGCATCCGCAACCGCCTTTGCAACAGCCGCCTGCGCAGGACCGAAGATGAGCGCTGCTTGTTCCATATTTTTCACAGTGACCTTTGGAACGATCAGGCACGCTGGCTTCGTGAGTAGGTTCGGGCGGATGACCGATAGGAGCGGGGTGTGCCCTCCTGATAGTTGCGTCATCCCGGTCGCAAACGCCTGCCCGACAGGACCGTTTTTCTCTCCGATTATCAGATCGACGTGCGCAAGTTCAGGCGCCTCGCCGATCAGTGCTTCTCCGATTAACATCATTCCGATTAACCTCGTTTATTATGATAGATTATTGATTGAGCCGCGTGTTATATATCACTTCGGTTCACGCGTGTGCTGTAAACATAACGCCGGCACCGGATCAAAACAACCCGTAATACATCCCTGCAGGATGCATCGATGCCACCGCCAGCATGGCGGGGCATTGCCGCATAAGTATAGAACCACGAGGTGCAAATCCCGTGGTTATGATCGTGCCATGCCTTTGGCATCAACCAAAGATCAATTCTCAAGCACGATCTCTATGTTAACATTGTTCGGGACGTTGATGCGCATCAACTGGCGCAGCGCCCGCTCATCTGCCGCAAGGTCGATCAGGCGCTTGTGCACCCGCATCTCCCAGTGATCCCATGTCTCTGTGCCCTCGCCGTCCGGACTCTTCCGAACCGGGACCACCAATCTCTTGGTTGGCAGTGGAATCGGACCTGCTATCTCGATGCCGGTCCGCTCTGCTATACTCTTGACCTGTCCACAGACACTATCCAGTTCTACCGGATTTGTGCCTGATAACCGTATCCTCGCTTTATGACTCATTTGACTCCAAAAAAATAGAAGAATCGATCATCGCTTCTTGGTGCTGATACACATACCAGCAGCGATGGTCGTTCCCATATCGCGTATAGCGAATCTGCCGAGTTGTGGGATCTCCTTGTACGGCTCGATGACCATGGGCCTCGTCGGCTTGATCGTGACGATAGCCGCATCTCCTGCCTTTATGAATGTGGGATTCTCCTCGGAAACCTGCCCGGTGCGCGGATCGAGTTTCTTATCGATCGATAAGAACGTGCATGCGGTCTGTGCCGTGTGGCAGTGGAAGACCGGAGTGTACCCTGCCGTTATCGCAGAAGGATGCTGGAGCACCACGATCTGTGCTGTAAACTCATCAGCAACCGTTGGCGGATCGTTTGCAGGACCGACCACGTCGCCCCGTCTCACGTCCTTCTTGCCGATACCACGGACATTGAATCCGATGTTATCGCCAGGAACTGCCTCCGGGATCTCCTCGTGGTGCATCTCGATTGATTTTACCTCGCCAGTCGCGCCGCTTGGCATGAATGACACCTTGTCCCCGGGTTTCATGGTTCCGGTCTCGACACGTCCGACAGGAACGGTTCCGATACCTGATATCGTGTATGCGTCCTGCACAGGAATGCGCAGTGGCAGGCCTGTCGGCTTTTCAGGAGCTGTGAATTGATCAAGACCCTCTAGAATGGTCGGTCCCTTGTACCATGGCGTATCCTTACTATGTTCGGATATGTTTGCGCCGAAGAGCGCGGAAGTTGGTATGAAGTTTATGCCGTCTGGCTTGTACCCGACCATCTTTAGGAGGGTGCTGACGTCTTCCTTCACCTCATTGAAGCGATCCTCGCTGTAATCAACACTATCCATCTTGTTGACCGCGATGATCAGCTGGTTGATTCCAAGTGTTGTCGCCAGGAATACATGCTCCTTGGTCTGTTCCATGACCCCGTCCTTTGCATCTACGGTCAGAATCGCGGCATCCGCCTGAGATGCACCGGTGATCATGTTCTTGACAAAGTCCCTGTGACCGGGACAGTCTACGATGGTGTAGTAGTATTTAGCGGTATCGAACCTTTTGTGTGCGATGTCGATTGTGATGCCCCGCTCTCGTTCTTCCTTCAGTGAATCCATAACCCATGCAAAAGCGAATGATCCTTTTCCTTTCTCTTCGGCTTCTACCTTGTACTTCTCGATGACATGCGCTGGTATGGTTCCGGTCTCATACAGCAATCGTCCGACAAGTGTCGATTTTCCATGATCGATATGTCCGATGACTGCCAGATTCATGTGTGGCTTTTCTGATGCCATATTTTCCTCCTATTTGGTTTGTATGTAGGTACGTTCTGTTGATATTAAAGGTTTTCACCATGCTCCGATCGGGATTTGAACCCGAGTCACGGGATTGAGAGCCCCGAATGATTGGCCGAGCTACACTATCGGAGCATCCGATGGTTGTGCTTCATGATCTTGTTATCGGGTGCATATTAACCTTTCGAAGGGCATGGCGTTGCGGGGCTGTTCTGGTAGGGAGGCAATTTTTGTCTATGGTGATCTCCCGACTCAAATGCCACTTCTGACCTGATGGGCAACTCTCGGATGCATCAATCACTATCCGCCGATGCCATGATCGCATCCCCTATCCTCCTGATTGCCAAAACCGCATCGCCACCCAGGTCAAACGGCGCCCTGCCACTCATATCCGCCCGTATCAGGGCTTCATCGTAAGGAATCGCACCGATCACAGGAATTCCAAGTTCATTCAGACGTGCGCTGATTGTACTGAGATCATCGCGCCCGCCAGTCTTGTTGACAACAGCAGAGAGTCTCGGAACCCCTATCTCCCTGCTCAACTTCTGTATCCGCGCAGCAGTCTCGATCGATCTCGCGCCGGGTTCGACCACCACGATCATCAGATCGACCCCGCGGGCGGTTCCGCGCCCGAGATGCTCGATTCCCGCCTCCATGTCAAGGATCACGATGCTTGACTCCCGGAGCAGCAGATGACGCAGCAGCGCACGCAGGAGCGAGGATGCAGGACATGCGCATCCGGATCCGCCTGTGTCGATGGTCCCCATCGTAAGCATCGAGACGCCGTGTTCGGTTGTGCCGAACCGTCTGGCGATGTCGTCCACCTTCGGGTTCAATTTAAAGACGCCGCCCATGCCGGTACCTGCCCGCTCTTCGATCATTTGCTTATGTTCGGTGAGCGGGGCAGGCGGGTTTCTGATGCCGATTGCAGACGCGAGATTCATGTCAGGGTCAGCGTCGATCGCAAGGACCGGGAAGCCATCTTCTGCGAATATCCTGGCGAGTGTGCCTGCAAGCGTTGTCTTCCCAACGCCGCCTTTGCCTGTGATTGCGATCTTCATCTGCTTTAGTGATTATCCGGCAGGGGTATAACTTTTGCGAGCATTACCAATACCTCATCGTCTTTCCTATTACACACTGCTCTCTGTCGATCCGCCATCCTACGTTGCCCGCTCCAGTTGTACAAAAAAGTATTATACTATAAAGTACGATTGCTTATCATGAGATTTTATAATCGTCAGGAAGAAGTCGCTGCGATCAAAAATCTATCAGCCCTCAGTCGCAAACATGCACACATGCTTGTCGTTTATGGCAGGCGGCGGGTTGGGAAGACGCGGCTCGTTCTGGAATCTCTTGAACCAATGTACTTTTTTGTGGATAAGAAGACTAGTGCTCTGCTGCTGAAAGAATTCTCCGAGATTGTAAGGGTGAACTCCGGCAGTTTCGTTCCCGATTTTTCCAATTGGGACGATTTCATAAGGTTTTTGTTTGAATATTCGAAAGATAGGCATCTTATCGTGGTCTTCGACGAATTCCAGAACTTCCGATCGGTTGATCCTTCCGTATTCTCCATATTCCAGAAGTACTGGGATAGTTATTCAGATACATCGCGTATACTACTGGTCTTCGTGGGCTCATACATCGGACTGATGAAAAAAATCTTTATAGACGAAAAAGAGCCACTATACGGAAGGTCTACTGCTAAAATCGATCTTAAACCTCTAAACTATAGGTGGGTTAGGAAGATATGCATAGAGATGGGATTTAAAAGCGAAGAAGAGATTGTAAAGATGTATTCCACACTTGGTGGCACTCCAAGGTACTATCAGCTGGTGGAAAGTTACGGGCTTGACAGTTACGAAAGTATTCTGAAGTCCATGATCTTCGGCAAGAACGCGCTGTTGCAAGATGAGGTCAGGCAGATTCTGATAAACGAGTTCGGAAGAAATTATACCACTTATTTCTCGATACTTGAGGCAGCATCACTCGGAAAGAACACCTTAAAAGAGATTTCAGACACTACGGGCATTCCGATGAACAGTCTTGGCAAATACTTAAACGAACTTGCCAACACATTTGCAATCATTGAACGGAGAGAACCGCTCCTGGGTGGAAAAAAGATGGGGCGGTACTTCATAAAGGATAATATGGTGCGTTTCTGGTTCAGATTTGTAAACCCGAACATTTCCTTTTTAGAATCTGGTAGATACGAGATCGCACTGGAACAAACGATATCATATCTGCCGGCATTCGTTGGCAGGATTTTTGAAGATGTCGTAACAGAGATCGCTCTTGATAACCTGCCTTTCAAGGCGTCCGGGATCGGTAGGTGGTGGAACAGGCGAGGGGATGAAATAGACCTGGTGGCGGTCAATGAACGGACCAGGGAAATACTGTTTGGGGAGGTTAAATGGACGAATAAACCGGCGGGATATGGCATCATGGAGAGTCTAAAGAAGAAGAAAGATCTGGTGAAGTGGTATAATGGAGCGCGGAAGGAATATTATCTTGTGGTCTCTAAAAGCGGATTCACTCCTGAATTAAGGGAGGTTATGGATTCTGATGGGGTGATCGGGTGGGATATGCAGGATATCGCACGTATGGCGAATCTGTAGAGTTTTTGTACGTGTCATGATGGACACAGGCTTCAGGCAGCGTCGCCCCCCCTCTTAAACCCATTTTCCACGTGCCTCACACATTTCTATCCTGCGTTCTCTTTGATCCGATACGTCCACCCCCACTCCAGAAGATCACTGCGTAAAAGACCTGGGGAATGCTGTAACGAATTCACTCCCCTCCATGCGAAGAATGGGTTCCTGCCCTGTAGCCTCACGGAAGACGCGAATCATCCTCGGAATACCACTTCCAGCATCGGTTACAAACCCCAACTTCAGAAAGACGTTGTAGATCGTCGGGTTACGCAGGACATGGACACCCCATCTCATAGACTCGATCGTGACCGTGTTCGGAAGCTTGCCCGGTGTCCGTATCTCAACACGGTTATCAAAGACGATCACCCGCACAGGCGCAGAGATTGTGTAATCACGGTGTGCCAGCGCATTCACAAGAGACTCTCTCAACGTAACCACCGGGAGCTCGGGTCTTGCTTCAGGCAGCAGCCCAACGATTTTGTGGGGGCGCATCAGGTGAATATCCAGAAACCGCACCACATCATGGAGCATATCCACCATGCGCCCCTTGATATGCTTCTGATCGTAAGGTTCTGCCGATATATCGGTTCCGGGGATGCGAAGTGCGGAGATGTACGCGTAAGGAAGAAACTGCTGTGGATGACTGGCAAGAAAGAGAATTCCGGTAAGAGTAGGGGTGGGATGCGTCCCGACGTCCGTTTTTGTTTCTCTGACCAGATGCCAGTTTACTAAGAGACGCTCACCTGAAATGCCTGCAATATCGAAGCCCTGCCCCGTAATATCTT
>JAUWGA010000092.1 GCA_030606635.1 Methanosarcinales archaeon | reverse complement strand
GAGCCCGGTGTTACGTTTCGGGACTATCTGCACCGGTTTATTGGCGAGCATCCGATCGCATCCGGGAAACTGGAAGGGGGCGAGGTCACGGCATTTATCGCGGGCATCGTTCCGGTCGGCGGCGCACGCCAGAAGACGGGTGCAGGAAACGGCATGATCGCGGGCGACGCCGCGGGGCACCTGATCGCAACCAATGGCGGCGGGATACCGACTGCGATGGTCGCAGGAAAGATCGCTGGCGAGACCGCGGCAGATGCCGTGAACGGCAGATGCGCAGTCGAGGATTACGAATCGAGATGGAAGCGAGAGATCGGGATGCAGATCGGAACCTCTGTCTATGTGCGAAAGCTGATGGACGGGATGATGCGGTCCGATCCGATGATGACCGCGGTCATGAACATGATCTCGCCAGCCCACATGAAGGCGCTCCAGCGCGGGCAGCTTCCTGGTGCTGTGAAGCGGCTGCTTAAGGGGATGCAGAAGAGGATGGGTTGAACCCCGTGTTGGCAGAAAAATAACCGCAGAGCACGCTTGAGGGTGCAGAGCTTTTTGTCATTCTCCTCGGTATCCGCGTCCTCTGCGGTCAAATTCCCGGTTTATGGGAGACTGCCCGAAAACCGTATACTTTATCTCATCTCACTATCGAATAGTATCCCATCAAGAGGAGGAAACAACCGTGACCGATACACCTATCTCCGGCGCAAAAGCATTGATTAACTGCCTCAAGAATGAAGGGGTCGATACGATCTTCGGATACCCCGGAGGTGTGCTGCTTCCACTGTACGACGAGCTGTACGACTCGGATATCAACCACATCCTTGTGCGGCATGAGCAGTGTGCAGCACATGCAGCAGACGGATACGCACGTGCAACCGGAAAGGTCGGGGTGTGCCTGGCAACGTCAGGACCGGGCGCAACCAACCTCGTCACAGGCATCGCAAACGCTTACATGGACTCGACACCGATCGTTGCGATAACCGGACAGGTTCCAACGCCCATGATCGGAAACGATGCATTTCAGGAGGCTGACATCACGGGGATCACGCTTCCGATCACTAAACACAATTATCTGGTAAGAGACGCAGAAGATCTGCCATGGGTCGTCAAAGAAGCATTTTACATAGCGTCCACTGGAAGACCAGGTCCGGTTCTGATCGATCTTCCAAAAGACATCACGACCGATGAATTTGAGTTCATATATCCGAAGAAGACACACCTGCGCGGTTACCATCCGGATGTCGGCATCGACGAGGACGCGGTGAAACGTGCTGCATCGATGATCCTTGATTCCGAGTGCCCGGTCATCTATGCAGGTGGCGGCGTCATCATTTCGGATTCATCGTCAGAGCTTCTCAGACTTGCAGAAACGATCCAAGCTCCTGTGACAACGACTCTGCTTGGAATCGGGGCATTCCCGCAGTCCAATAAGTTGTCACTCCGGATGCTTGGCATGCACGGCACCAAATATGCCAATTACGCAGTGCAGGAATCCGATCTCCTGATCGCTATCGGCGCACGGTTCGATGACCGGGTTACAGGAAAGATCGATGCGTTCGCTCCACATGCAAAGGTCATCCACATCGATATCGATCCGGCTGAGATCAGGAAGAACGTGAGAGTTGATCTTCCGGTAATCGGGGACGCTAAAACGATTCTACAGTCGCTAAACTCCCACCTGCAAAAGATGCAAACCAGGTCCGGTGCATGGCTCGGGAAGATCGATGCATGGAAGAAGAAGCACCCGCTGAGCTACGTTCAGAGCGACGATGTGATCAAGCCGCAGTATGTGATCCAGGAGATACACAGGGCATGTCCTGATGCGATCATCGTTACCGAGGTCGGGCAGAACCAGATGTGGGCAGCCCAGTACTTCCAGTTCGAAAACCCCCGAACATTTATCACGTCAGGAGGGCTTGGCACCATGGGCTACGGATTCCCCGCAGCAATAGGTGCAAAGGTCGGGTGTCCTGACCGGACCGTCATCGATATCGCTGGCGACGGCTCATTCCAGATGGTATCGCAGGAACTTGCGACCGTCGCTACGAATAATATCAAGGTGATCGTTGCAATACTCAACAACAGCTATCTCGGGATGGTGCGGCAGTGGCAGGAACTCTTCTTTGATGAGAGGTACTCGTACACGGATATATCGCAGAGCGTCGATTTCGTGAAACTGGCAGAGGCATACAACCTTGTCGGTATCCGCGCAGAAAAGCCATCAGAGGTGCCGGCAGCGATATCAGAGGCACTGTCGGCGGACCGGACGGTTGTTATCGATTTCGTGGTCGATCCGACGGAGAATGTATTCCCGATGGTTCCGGCTGGCGCTGCGATCAATGAGATCCTCGACCCGGAGGTGGCAGCATGAGACATACGCTTGCAGTGCTTGTCGAGAACAAGCCAGGCGTGCTTGCGCGCGTTTCAGGACTCTTCAGCAGGCGCGGGTACAATATCGATAGTCTTGCTGTTGGCATGACAGAGAATCCTGAGATATCGCGGATGACGATCGTTGTGGAAGGCGATGATCGGGTGCTTGCACAGGTGATTAGCCAGCTTTCCAAACTGATCGACGTGATCTCGGTATCTGATCTACCGTCGTCCGAATCGGTTGACCGGGGGCTTGCGCTGATCAAGGTTGCCGCCGATATGGACACAAGAGCTGAGATCCTGCAGATCGCGGGAATATTCCGTGCAAAGATCATAGATATCAGTGCAGAAACACTGGTGATCGAGGTCACCGGCGATAAAGGTAAGATCAGGGCGATTGAGAACATGCTTGGCAGATTCGGGATCAAAGAAGTCGTTAGAACCGGAAGGGTGGCATTGCACAGGGGAACAAAGACGGTTGGAGGAGAATACAGATGATTGTAAATTTCAAAGTAACACAGGTAGAATCTAAGATATATGTGGATCCGGAAGAGGTCAGAAGGCAGAAGAACATCAACATCAACTACGACATCAACCTGAAGAACACGGCAATCGTGCCAAAACAGACGCCGTTCGGAGAAAAAACTGTTCTGAGGGTTGAATACGCATTCTCAATCAATTATTTGAGCCCGAACGTCGGGCACATCAGGTTCGAGGGATATTCTGACTACTATTCCGACGAAGACGATCTGAATCAGATCAAAAGCGACTGGGATGCGGGGAAAGCCCCGTCCAATGTCCAGAACCAGATCGCAAACACGATGGTCTCCAACCTTGCTCCGCTTGCGGTCACGCTCTCTTCAAAGCTCGGGCTTCCACCTGCGATGCCGCTTCCGGCGATCAATTTCCAGCAGAAGAAGGCAGGGAAACCAGAGACCGTGGAGACGATGTATCACGGGTGAGGCCGGGCGTTTGAGTTCGGATATGGCGGAGTTGGGCGAAACAGTGGCTTCGAATATGATGAATCACAATGAAGAATTTGCAGACACAAGGACCTGATAACAATGCTCGACATTACACTGATCTGGGACTGCGAAATGCTCTTCGAGAAACTCTTCGTTGAGCATGGACTGTCGTACCAGCGCACCCCGTCAAGCGCGATCGGAACACCGTTCCTGCCCGGGTCCAGGGTCATGATCGTCCCGACCGGATTTGCGAATCCGCAGTACACCAAAATATTACGCGGTATCGAGGCAAACAAGAGTTTCTTCGACGGTTTCGTGAAGAAGGGCGGCGTGCTCGTCGTATATGGCGCGCTGGTTCCTGAGTACACGTACAGGTGGCTTCCGTTCACGCTTGAATACCAGGAGCAGTACGGCGCAGTCGATATCGAGGCGGCGGAGGGGGCGGATCGGGGTCACGACTGTTCGTGTATCTTCGATGACGTCCGCGCCGAGTGCGATGGCTACTTTGCAGGGACCGACGGCGATGTTATTCTGACAGGAGATGGGATGCCGATTCTGGTTGCAAAAGAGCACGGAGCCGGTATAATCGTTGCAACCACGATACACGAGTTTCCCACAGGGGCGTTTCTAAAATGGGCGGTAGCATACAGGTAAACGGGGCGGAGGTGAACGATGCCGGTACAGGCGCGGACGGGTGCGCGATCTGGATCACAGGACTTCCGGGAAGCGGAAAGACCACGATTGCGGAGAAGGTGGCAGGGTCGCTCGGTGCAAAGCACCTCCAGCTGGACCGGGTGCGAAAGGTCATAACCCCGAGTCCCGACTACAGTGATAAGGAGCGTGGAATTGTATATGCGTCGCTTGCGTACATGGCGTACCTGCTCGTGGACTCAGGGGTTTGCGTGGTCATCGATGCGACCGCAAACAGGCGCGAGTACCGCGATCTTGCACGGAAACTGATCCCGCGATTTGTCGAGGTGTATGTCGAGTGCCCGATCGAGGTGTGCATGGAGCGGGAGCGGGTCAGGGACGCAGGATATGCGCCAGCCAAAATATATGCGGGCGCAGGGAAAGGTGGAACCGTGCCTGGTGTGGATGTTGAGTACGAGGCGCCGCTGCACCCTGAAGTAGTGGTGCAGAGTGATCTTGTGGACGCGGACGGGTGCGCGGATCAGATTGCCAGGTATGTCAGGGAACGCAATAGTCTCTGATAACACGGATCAGTCTTGATCCGGAGATTTTTTATTATTTCTTGGATACATCGGGTTTCCTTGGGTAAGCACAACTGCCAAAACCACTATCCGCTACCAGCAGATCCCCTCATAAACCCCGCGATCCAGAGAGACCGCACGCCTGCCATCGATCACAACGATCTCGTTCATCGCATCAAACTCCAGGTCAAGTGATCCAAACTCATCCCACTCGGTCATGATCAGGCACCCATCCGTACCGTTGAGCGCATCCGCGGCGCTCTGGCAGTACTCGACATCCGGAAAGACCGCGCGCATATTCTCTGCTGCAAGCGGATCATACGCCGCAACCGATGCGCCCATGCCGAGCAGTTTTCGGATCACAGGTATCGATCTTGCCTCGCGTATGTCATCGGTGTCATTCTTGAATGCAAGTCCCAGAACCGCAATCTTCCTGCCGCGGAGATCGCCGATCCGTTTGACAAGGAGTTCTATCATGCGCATCGGCTGCTCTTCGTTCACCCGGACAACGGCGCGGAGGATGAGGGGGTCGCATCCGAGTTCCTCTGCCCTACCGATGAGCGCCTTGACATCCTTTGGGAAGCACGACCCGCCAAAGCCCGCGCCTGCGTTTAAGAACTGCTCCGAGATCCGGAAATCCTTCCCGATCGCAGACATCACCTCGTAAACATCGATCCCGAGTTGTTTACAGATATTCCCGATCTCGTTTGCAAATGAGATCTTCGTTGCAAGGAACGAGTTGTTTGCGTACTTGATCATCTCTGCGGTTCTGATATCCGTAAGCGTTGCCTCGCATGGAATTTTTTCGTATAAACGGGCTACCATCTCTGCGGAACTGGGATCGCCGCCTATCACGATCTTATCCGGGTTCATAAAATCATACACCGCTTTTCCTTCCCTCAGAAACTCAGGATTCATCGCAATCCCGACATTCTCCCGCTCCTCCCTCGCACGGATAAGCGGAGCGACCACATCTTCCGTAGTTCCGGGAACGACCGTGCTCTTTACCACCACGACATGGTGTGAGTCCCTGCCATTCAGTTCAAGCGCATCTCCGATGCTTTCCGATGCACAACGCACGATAGAGAGATCGATGCGCCCGTCTTCATCGGATGGCGTTCCAACACAGATAAAAGTGAGATCCGAACTCGGTATCGCATCGTTGTAATCCACAGTTGCCCGCAACCCCGCCCTCGCATGTTTCTCCAGAAGTTCGGCAAGCCCTGGTTCATGGATCGGCGGGATTCCCGCGTTGATCAAATCGACCTTCGACCTATCGATATCGACACAGACAACGTTGTGCCCAAGCTCTGCGAAACACGCGCCTGTGACCGTTCCGACATACCCGGTTCCGATGATCGCAACATTCATAAAACTCACTTCACCTCAATTCCCATTATCTCTTTCGTCCGCCGTAAGCATCCTCTCGCCATCTGCGATGCAAATATCTTGATAGGCGTGCGCTTTCCGTAAACCCTGGTCTTTCCATCGCGGATTGCATCCAGAACCGACTGCAAATTGCGCTCTGCCGAAATCTCAGTCACTGCATACCCGATCATCGGCACGATGTGCGCATCGCTCCCCGCAACTGCTGGAATTTCCATCTCCCGCGCCATCCGCTCTGCTTTCCTGTTCGCTTCCCCTGTGATAAACCTCGAATTGAAGATCTCGACCGCATCCACATCCAGATCCGAGAAATCCCCGATGCCATGGCTCAACCGCTTGAACGGGTGCGGCACCACAACAACGCCGCCAAGTTCCCGGATGCGCGCAATCGTCTCCAGCACTGTCTGCTTTGGGAAAATCTCTTCCCGTATCCCGAGCGCGATCAAATGCCCTTTTGTCGTCGTTATCTCGACTCCCGGGATCACGATCAGGGGGAGGCCAAGTTCCTTTGCACGTTCTTCGCCAACGGTTCCGCCTTTTACGGTGTCGTGGTCGCAGATCGCAATCCCATCGAGACCGATATCCACGGCATGTTTCAGTATCGAGTCGATCGGCGCCCTGCAATCCCGCGAATATGTGGAATGGATGTGGAGATCGAAGTGCATGATTCTCATGGTGCGCCGGAGGTATAAGCATGTATCGATGATCTGTGACTGATCTGTGCGGTCTCGGGGGCTTGTTGGAGCGGTGGGGTTGCACTTCGGGTGCTCTGGGCTGGCTTCACAGGTAGTGCCACCAAGAGCGACTCGACACCCCGAATAAATCGGAAAAGTTATATCACATACGGCGGGATTATATGATAGCATAGGAACGAAGGTGATTACGATCCGGCGCCAGACGCTCGAGCGGGACAGACGTTGTCGAACGCATCTCATGAGGTGTACTACTGCGATTCTTCTCCCTGCCTGTACGCTCCTGATTCTTGGACTGGTGTGTGGGCTTGCGGGGGCTGTGGA
>JAUWGA010000017.1 GCA_030606635.1 Methanosarcinales archaeon | reverse complement strand
GTCGAGCAGTGGAACTACTCGGCATCAGGTGCATCTGATATGTACATGTCGGTTGCAACCGACGGCAGCAAACTCTTCTTTGGCGGCGGAAACGCGACGAACTGCGTGGATATTGCAACGCAGAGCGAAGATTGGACGTTTGGCGGATTGGGTGATAAGGTAACGACAACCCCTGCTGCCTGCGACGGGGTTGTGTACTTTGCAACAGGGAAGAATGAGAAGAAACTATATGCAGTCGATATCGCGACAGGAAATGAGGTCTGGAACCGGTCTCTCTATGGCTCGCTCTCTTCGCCTGCGATATCAGACGGTAAGATCTACGTCGGAGATAAAGACAAGAAGATTAACTGCATCAATGCAACCGATGGGAGTATGATCTGGAATCAGACACTGGGCGGAGTGTGCCTCTCATCGCCTGTCGTTGCAAACGGCATGGTGTACACCACAGCCAACTACGGTCAGGGTACGATCTATGGATTCGATGCGGATGATGGCGCACTGAAATGGACTTATGACACAGGCAACTGGAACATGGCACAGCCATCGGTCTCTGACGGGATTCTCTTCGTTGGATCTGACACCGGGCACCTGTACGCATTCAGCAACATGGCATGGGATGGCGAGGTCGACCTTACCCCCGGCACAGTGAATGTGACCGCGGATAATAGCGGCGTGGAGTACACGATAAGCAGCACCTGCGCGATGTATGCACTCATCAAGTCAGCAGAAGCGGGTGGGTTCAACTACTCGATAAGCGATGCATGGTATGATGATTTCGGCGGCGCACTCTACTTTGACATGATATATGATCGGCATGAATCTGGATCTACTGGGTGGCTTTATAGGGTGAACTATCCTGATGGGTCCCAGCCGCCCAGCCCAAATCTATGCGAACTGGAAGATGGCGATCTCATAACATGGTACTGGGGGCTCGACATGGGTGCGACACCGGATAATTCTGATATGCTGATACGGATCAGTGCATCCATCGCCACGGCGACTGCATCCGACTGGACGCAGTTCCACTGCGATATTGCAAACACTGGCAATTCACCCGCGGATGCGCCTGATACGAACCACACGAAGTGGATAAGTGCAGATATTAATGCTTCGGAAGCCTCGCAGGCGATAATCGCCTGCGATCGCGTATTTGTGTACGCAAGTGCAGCAGGCGTCGATGATGCGATATACGCGCTCAACCGTGCAACAGGCAGCGTGGAATGGAGCGCAACGTTCCCGGGCGAAACAGAGGATTGGGGTTCATCGACAACCCCTGCATACACTGACGGCGTGGTCTTTGCGGCTGCCGGATACAATGTCACCGGATTCGATGCTGCAACCGGAAAGAAATTGCAGGAGATAGCATTCCCTGATGGCGGATACCTCAGCAATGGCGGCGTAACGGTTGCTGACGGGATGGTCTTTGTCGGAAGCGGCAATGGTACGAACTACTACGCGCTCAACGCAAGCGATCTTGACGACGTGATCTGGAGCTACACCCCAAATCTGACTCGTGCGTACTCGACGCCAGCGGTTGCAGATGAGCGGGTCGTATTCGGCGACGCCGGATGGGGCTACGATGACGGCTACCTGTATTGCGTCAACGAGTTTACAGGAACCGAAGTCTGGTCGACCAACCTTACCGGGCTGGTCTGGGGATCTGCCACAATCGATGCTGCGAATAACCGGGTTTACGTCGCAACCGCTGTCGATTGGACTAATGATGAAGGCAAACTCTACGCACTTACATTTGATACAGGAGCCGTCCGGTGGAGTGCTGACATCAACTACACGAGCAGCACACCTGCGGTCTCTGGCGAGTACATCTATGTGGCTGCAAGCGGTGCAGCACCGGGAGTTACGTACTGCTTCGATTCGTCAGGAGTCGAGCAGTGGAACGTCCCCTCAGGAAGCCGGAAGATATCGCCAGCAGTTGCCGATGGTAAACTCTTCACAGGCAACGTCGGACTTAGCGGCATGGCTTCGGCAGGTACGGAAGGAATCTATGCTTACGATGCAGCAACAGGGGCACTGATCTGGCAGTATGAATATTCAGGCTCATCGCCGTCGGTTGCGGAAGACGCCGACGGCAATGGCATCGTCGTGAGCATCGGGACTGATGGCATGGTGTATGCGTTTGGCAGCTCGATCCAAGACTGGACGCAGTTCCACTACGATACGGCAAACACTGGCAATTCTCCCGCGGATGCACCTGACACTAGCCACACGAAGTGGATAAGCGAAGATATCGGAGCGGTAACAGGATCGCAGGCGATGATCGCAGGCGATCTCGTCTTTGTGTACGCGAACGTTACAGTCTATGGACTGGATAGAGATACCGGAGCAGAACTCTGGAGCGCATTGATTCCGGGCGATACACGTGGTTTTGACTCATGGGCATCGTCAGCATATAGCAACGATGCAATCTTTGTGAGTGCTGGATACAACCTCACCAAGATTGATGTGAATGGAAACAAGCTGCAGGAGATCGCGTTCCCTGACGGTGGATACTCGTGTAACGGCGGTCCAACGGTTGCCGATGGAATGGTCTTTGCCGGAAGCGGCAGCACCAATTACTATGCATTTGACGAGAGTAATCTGAACAATGTGATCTGGACGTACCCTGTTATATTAGGGACTGCAGTTTCAACACCTGCTGTTGCAGATGAAAAGGTCGTCTTCGGTGAAATGTCGTGGGGCGGGTCATCAAACCTGTTCTGCGTCAACAAATCCGAGAACGCATCAGCGCCTGGAACCACAGACACAAACTGGGTAACCACCCTCACTGGGGGAATTGGTGGCTCTGCTTCGATCGATGCTGCAAATAACCGGGTCTATGTAGCAACCTTCACCGATTATGTGGGCGATGCTGGCATGCTCTATGCGGTCAACTTCACAACCGGTGCTGTTGTCTGGAATAGAACAATCACCTACTCCGACTCAACACCTGCAATATCAGGGGACTACATCTATGTCTCTGGAAGTATTAATGCACAAGGACTGACGTATTGCTTCAATTCGACAGGCACACTTCAGTGGACTGTTCCATGCGGAAGCTGGACGATGTCACCAACTGTTGCAGATGGTAAACTCTTCACAGGATCTGTTGGAATCTGGGGTGCTGATGGAATCTGCGTATTCAATGCCACGACAGGAGATCCAATCTGGCAGTACGAATATGCAGGCTCATCGCCATCGGTTGCGGAAGACGCTGATGGCAGTGGCATCGTTGTGAGCATCGGGACAGATGGCATGGTGTATGCGTTCGGCGGTGAGGTGATGATGGGCGATGTCAACAACGACGGCGAAGTCACCGCCGCAGATGCGGTCATCGCACTTCAGATGGCGGTCGGAGCAGTTCCTACCAACGAAGAGGCTGACGTGAACCGCGATGGCGCGGTAACATCGCTCGATGCGCTGATGATAATGCAGGCGGTAGCAGGAGCGATTACAATCTGATTGGTGTCGCCATGCCCCTGATGGCCAGATCGATCGCAACAACCACCGTTGCTCTGCTGATCGCAATATCGGTACTTCTGCTGCCCGCGGCGGCAGAGTACCCGATGTTCCACAATGACCCGCAGCGCACAGGAAACGTGAGCGGGTATGCGCCTGTCACCGGCAATTTGCTCTGGAAAACGCAGCCATCGTCGACAGGAGATGGTTACATCGGAGGCGGCGCAAGCATAGTCGATGGGCGCATATACGTCTCGAACTGGCCTAGTTACCCGGTGGGCGGAGATCTGGGGTTCTTCTGTCTGAACGAGACCGACGGAACGGTCCTCTGGAGTAATCCGATCGGCGGTTTTGGTGGAGTCTCAACTCCCGCAGTATCTGGAGACCGGGTTTTCGTGGGCTCATACACCGGCGATCTATACTGCGTGAATGCATCGGATGGAACCACAGTCTGGAACAGAACGATCGAACCAGATCCGGGATGTTATGGTGTCGCATCTTCGCCGCTCATCCATACGGCATGGTCTATGCAGTCAGCTCTTCGGATGGACGGCTACATGCATTCAATTTCGATGGAGCCGAGCAGTGGCATTACTCAGCATCAGGCAGTTCTGATAATTATATGTCGGCTGCAACGGATGGTGGCAAACTATTCTTTGGGGGCGGAAACGCTATGAACTGTGTGGATATCGCAACGCAGACCGAAGAATGGACATTCACCGTGGGTGCTAAGGTGACGACAACACCTGCTGTTTGCGATGGAGTTGTGTACTTTGCAACAGGGAAGAATGAGAAGAAACTGTACGCTGTCGATATTGCGACAGTAACCGAGGTCTGGAGCAGGTCTCTTTATGGTTCGCTCTCTTCGCCTGCGATATCAGACGGTAAGATCTACATCGGAGACAAAGAGTTTGTGATACACTGCTTTGATGCAGGTACTGGAACTGAAATCTGGAATCGAACCACTGGATGTGGAGACTTCGGGGTCTATTCATCTCCTGTGGTCGCGGGTGGCATGGTGTACACTGCGGCTAATTATGATAAGGGCACGATCTACTGTTTCAATGCAGACGATGGCACCCCGAAGTGGAGTTACGACACAGGCAACTGGAACATGGCACAGCCCGCAGTATCAGACGGAACCCTCTTCATCGGCTCAGACTCTGGTTACCTGTATGCGTTCCGCGATCCGCCCATAAACGGTGATCTCAACCACGATTGGGAAGTCACAACAGCGGATGCGGTGATCACACTTCAGATGGCGGTCGGAGCGGTTCCTGCCATCGATGAAGCCGATATGGATGGCGATTGCCGGGTGACATCGGTCGACGCGCTGATGATCCTGCAGGTGGCGGCAGGCAGTATCAACGCATAACCGGATACGTTTAAGTTAAAACAACCATTATGATCCAACCATGAACTCGAAGACCACAACAAAAATAGCAACCATAGTTCTGCTGGTGCTTGCACTCACCACAACGATCGCATCTGCAGACTACCCGATGTTCGGGCTTGACCCACCGCGCACAGGAAACGCAAGCGGAGATGCGCCGCTTGCAAACATGCGGCTATGGGAGACGAAACTCGGAGAAAAAAGTTACATCGGAGGCGGTGCAAGCGTTGTCGGTGATCATGTCTATGTCACGAACTGGCCCACAATGCCGCCGGTTATATATGCCGGACTTGGGTTGTACTGTCTGGACAAATCAGATGGAAGCGTTATCTGGAACACTTCGATTGGGGAAGATGGTGGTGTCTCGACACCAGCAATCGCTGGCGACAGGGTATTTGTCGGATCCCGCAACGGGGATCTGACTTGCGTGAACGCAGGCAACGGAACCGCGATCTGGAACGTAACCATTGACCCGGATCCCGGATATTGTGGTGTCGCATCATCACCGCTCATATATGACGAGGTGGTCTATGTGGTCAGTCATTCGGATGGAATATTACATGCCATCGATCTCGATGGAGTCGAGCAGTGGACATACTCTGCGTCAGGCAATTCTAACACGTATATGTCGGCTGCAACCGACGGCAGCAGAATCTTCTTTGGTGGCGGGAAAGCTATGCACTGCGTTGATATTGAAACGCAGACCGTGACATGGACATATCCCGTGTCACGTATGGTGACTACAACCCCTGCTGTCGAGAACGGGATTGTGTACTTTGCAACCGGGAAGGGTGAGAAGAAACTGTATGCGGTCAACACGACGACAGGAGACCTTGTCTGGAGCAGGTATCTCTATGGCTCGATCTCCTCGCCAGCGATATCAAACGGCAGGATTTACATCGGAGACGATGACTGGAGACTCAACTGCTTCAATGCTAGCAATGGAAGCGAAATCTGGAATCAGACACTGGGGGGACGATGTAAATCATCGCCAGTCGTTGCAGGTGGCATGGTGTACACCGCAACCAACTATGGCAAGGGCACGGTTTACTGTTTCGATGCCGACTGTGGCACACCGAAATGGAGTTATGATACCGGCGACTTTGTCATGGCGCAGCCATCGGTCTCTGACGGAATTCTCTTCGTCGGATCAGACACCGGATACCTGTACGCATTCGGCATCTGGAAGGGTAATACGGTGCTCCTTAAGGGTGAGACCCTGAATGTCACGGCAGAGAACAGCGGAGCAAACTACACGATCAGCCATACCACCGCACTCGGTGCATTCGTCAAAACCGCAAGGCACGAAGGTTTTAATTTCACGATCAACGACTCCGCTTATGCGGTAAACGGCACACTATTCATCGATTCGATCGCAGATGTATCGAATGATGTTGCAGGAGGAAACTGTTGGCATTACTGGGTGAACTATCCGAACAGTTCAAAGCCTGACAGATGTGCAAACGAGTACGAACTGGATGATGCAAGCGATGCCCACGATGTGGTCATGTTCTATTACGGCGGTGCGACGAGCACTCCGGTTGAAGCCGCAATGGGGGTTGAGATCACAACCCAGATCATCGAAGAGAAGCCAGAAGCGATCTTTATCACGGTTGAACGCCACGAATTCATCGAAAGTGCATCTGCCGGAAGCAATCTAAACATCACACTCCTTCATCCCTCTGAGGTTCCGAGCGAAATTGATCTCTCACGGTATGATCTGATATTTCTCGAACACCTAGGCGGTACTGCTGCCGAAAACCTGAAGAAACCGATTGAAGACGCAAATAATACGGGAATTCATATCATCTGCATCCACTCGGGAGGGTACAATGACGAGCTTGGGAATGTCAATCTGACCAAACATCCGTTTATCCCCCAGTACTGGGACAACTACGATGAGGGGAATATCGCACGGCTGCTGGCGTATCTTGAGGTTAACTTCTGCGGGTTGATCGGGGACGTAAAGGATCCGATCCCGATCCCGAAAGCATATCTCCTTCATCCTGATACTTCGGAAATTTTTCTGAATACAACTGAGTATCTCGAATGGTATGGAAATGAGACCAGATCCGGCTACCGGTACAACCCTGATAACTTAACGATCGGTGTCGCAATCTGGCATACGGCTGTCAGATCGCATGAGATACCAAAACTCGTCCATGCACTGGAAGCGAGAGGCGCAAACGTAATCGGAACCGCATTTGTAGATACCAGGGATATGAAACGGTTCTACATCGTAAACAACGAGACGGTTGTGGATGCTGCAATCTCTGTAAAATCGTTCAGGATATATCTCGATGATCCGGATCAGGGGGTAAGAGACCTTGCGACGCTGAACGTGCCTGTGATGCGGGCGCTTCGGTTGTACTACATAGCGCCAGCCGAGTGGCACAACGAGACGAGTCATGGGATCTCGATCATGGATCTCGGCTTTCAGGTGGGACTCCCTGAAATGGACGGCATCATCGATCCGATCGTGATCGCGGGTAAGAACGCGTCAGATAGCGAGTATCAGCCCATCGATGAGCAGATCAACTGGACCGCGAATAGGGCGATCGGCTGGGCGCATCTGAACAGCACCCCGAAGGAGGATAAGCGGATCGCGATGATCTACTACAATCATGGCGGCGGCAAGGACAATCTCGGCGCATGTTATGCCAATGTCCCTCCGAGCCTCCAGAATATCTTAAACGCCATGAACCGGTCAGGATACACGGTCGAAGGCGAGATCCCGAACGATACCGAGCTTATCAGGATGATGACATTAAACGGCACAAATATCGGGACATGGGCTCCAGGCGAGCTTGAAAGACTCGTTGAATCCGGAACAGCAACCCTGATCCCTGTCGAAACGTATCTCGGATGGTTCGGCAAACTCGATGATGAGCGGCAGAAAGAGGTGAATGAGCGGTGGGGCGAGCCGCCCGGAGAGATCATGACGTGGGAGAACGAGACGACAGGAGAAGAGTATTTCGTGATCTCGAAGCTCTCCTTCGGAAACGTGATTCTTACGCCACAGCCTACGCGTGGTTGGCTCCAGAACAATACTGTGCTGTACCATAGCAAGGATGTCCCGCCGCACCACCAGTACATCGCGTTCTATCTCTGGCTTAAGCAGGAGCAGGAATCCGGCGGGTTCGGTGCGGACGCTATCCTGCACTTTGGAAAACACGGAACCCAGGAGTGGCTTCCCGGCAAGGAATCGGGATTGTCGAGCCGGGACTGTTGGCCCGCAATCCTGATCCAGGACATGCCTGTGATCTACCCCTACATCGTGGACAACATCGCGGAAGGAACACAAGCAAAGCGGCGGGGAAGCGCAACGATGATCACGCACATGACGCCTCCGATCGTTGCTGCGGGGCTCTACGGGAATTATACAAACCTCCTGAAGACAACATCGGACTATCTGGCTGCTGGTGGTGATGCTGCCGTTAAAGAGGAGTGCAAGGAGACGATCACATCGGAATGCGAGGAACTGCATCTCGACGACGATCTCAAGGTCAACCTGACCAACATGACTGATGCTAAATTCTATGATTTCGTTGTGGAACTTGAAGGGTATCTCTACGACCTGAAGACTGATTTCATGCCTTATGGCTTGCACACGTTTGGTGAGCCTCCGGTGGGTGAACCGAAAGCATCTCTTATAATCTCGATGCTCCGCGACGAGTACAAGAGAGAGGTTGCACGTATGATAGGATACGAGGGATATCCCCATTCCAGACAGGTAGCGAACGAATCGAGACTGGATAACTGCACCATGCAGCTCATCGAGGAGGTTCTCAATGGGACAGCTCTCAATGAGACAAATGTCAAAGAAATACAGATGCGTGTGCTCAACCAGTCAAGCGACAATCTCACCACATACCTGAACCGTGCGGCTGGATTCTCAGGCGATATCGGAAACTGCACGATCGAGGTGAACCGGACACTTGATGGGTTCGACGGTGGATACATCCCGCCGTCTTCGGCAGACGACCCGATAAGAGACCCGGACACGCTTCCGACAGGGCGAAACTTCTATTCGATGAACCCGCAAGCGGTACCAACAGAAGAAGCGTGGGAGGTTGGTCAGAAGATGGCGGACGCACTCATCGAAAGGTATCAAGAGGATCATGGCGGAGCATACCCTGAAAAACTCGCCATCGTCTTGTGGGCGTGGGCGATGACCGATCGGGGTGTTGTCGAGTCCGAGATCCTGCATCTGGTCGGTGCGGAACCGGTCTGGGATGAGTACGGCAAAGTTTATGACGTTAAACTGGTCAATGCAAGCGAGCTTAGCAAGCCTGGCAAGCCGGGCGAGTTTGGCAGACCGAGGATCGATGTCATGGTGGTGCCGTCAGGGCTGCACCGTGACCTGTTTCCAGGGAAGCTGAAACTGATCGACAGAGCGATCCGTCTTGCTGAGAATGCCACACTGGAGCAGGATGGCGAGTATCCAAACTATGTCAAAAACAACACATGCGAGATACTCGATGCTCTGAATAAGAAAGGGGATTACACCGGAGTCGCTCTCGAAAAGAATGCGACCTATCTCTCGGTGTCTCGGATATTCCTTGAAGCCCCCGGCACATACGGACCGAATCTTGATTCCGTGATCGCTGCAAGCGGGACATGGGAGAATAATACGGATATTGGAAACGTGTACAAGAGCAGGATGCACCACATCTATGGCGACGAGGTCTGGGGAATACCGGGCGAGTACGTCTTCGAGCTCAATCTCGCTCAGATCGATGCGATCGTTCACAACCAGAACTCGAACCTGTACGGATTCATCGACAACGACGACGTCTTCCAGTACGTGGGCGGGCTTGCAAGCGCGTACAAAGCGGTCACAGGAGAGTATTTTGACAGCGACAACATCTACGTCACTGACAACAGTGACCTGGACAGCGACCCAACAGTATCATCACTCCACGAGGTGATCCGCAAGGAACTGCGTACCAGGTACCTCAATCCGAAGTGGATCGAAGGGATGATAGGCGAGGGTTATGCAGGCGCAAGGGAGATGACCAAGTTCGTGGAATATCTCTGGGGCTGGGAAGCGACTATGTCGGACTTGATTACCGATGATATGTGGCAAGGGGTGTACGATGTGTACGTGGGCAACGCATACGGCGGAGAGTATGATATCGGCAAGTTTGCGGGTGAACACAATCCTTATGCGTACCAGTCCATGACCGCACGGATGCTCGAAACGATACGCAAAGGGGGCTGGACTCCTTCGGCTGATGTGTTTGATGATGTGCTGAAAACGCTCGTCTCGGAGCATGTGGAATCTGTCGTCCAGGCAAATGGTCCCTGCTGCTGTGTCAACTGCTGCGGAAATCCGCTGCTTGATGAGTACATAGCAGGACTCATCTCCCAGTTCAGCATATCACCAGAGCTTGCCGAAAAGTACATGAAGATAAGGGATGATGCCGCAGGCAAGACCAGCGCGTCGTCAGACTCAGGCGGTTCAAGTTCAGGGGGAAGCAGCACACATCCGCCAGAACAGGGCGAGACGCCTACCAGATCTCATACATCATCCACTGCCTCAAACGAGACCACCATCGAAGGCGGGGTCGGAACGAATGTTGACCAGCCGATGAACCCGTCCAAACAATCAGAGAGCAATTATGTGGAAGGATCCGAGATGGAAGTCGAGACCTCGAAGAAATTCAACACAGGACTCTCCTTCTCTGGCGCTCCGATGCTCGCGATGATCCTCGTGATCGCGCTGATGGTCATCATATACTGGGGCTACCGCAGGCGGCGGTGACCCCGCCACCATTTTTTTCGATCGATAAGACAGAAACATTTAAGTTATAGTAAATAATTTGGATATACCATTCGGACCGTCCGAGTCAAAATAACAAACAATATGGAAGCATAATACATGAATACAAGAACCGCGATAAAAATTATAACCGTACTGATAATGGTGATGCTTGCGCTCGCCATGGTTGGAACCGCAGTTGCCGATGCCGAGCCGCACGTAGATATCGCAATCGTTACAGGCTATAAAAGCCACCAGATCCCACTGGAGCACGTGACAACAGAGATAAACACAAACGCAAGCTTGAACATCACGGCATCCTATTATCTTTCGGATATTGTGATGTCAGAGGATATCAACCTCAGCGAGATGGAGGTGATCTACATCAATATGATCGGTGCAGCGACTGCATGCAAGATAAACGCAACGATCGAGGATGCCATAGCCAATGGAGCAGTGGTCATCGATGACAACACACTCTTAAATGAGAGCATTCCCGACACTCACGATCCTTATGATGTCAGGAAGGTGCTTGATCCCTACTGGACGAACGGAGCATACAACGAGACCAATCTCGAGAACCTGATCTTCTACCTTGCTTATGAGTTCTGCAACAGGACCGATCTTGTCGTTGGCGACCCGATCGAACTTCCAGTTCGAGCGATCTATCACCCGGATATGCCGGGATGGTTCTGTGAGGGCCTGGACGAGTACCTTCTGTGGTACGGGAACCGGACTGATGGCGGGTATGTGTATGACGCAAACATGCCAACCGTGGGAATTGCCTTTTACAAGAGCTATTACCCATTCCAGATTGAGCCGGTTGATACGCTCGTTCGGGAGTTTGAATCACGTGGTATCAATGCGCTCCCGTTCTACTCAACAAGCAGCAAAAGTAAGTGCGATCTCTACCTGAAACCGGGTGATGAAGCTCTCGTGGACGCCATCATATCATTCACCTATTTCAGTCTCAAATTCGATCCCGAAGGTGTTGGCGTGCCTGTGATGAACGCAGTCATAAACAACTACATGAACAGGACTGAGTGGGTGGAGAGCAGCCATCCGCTGCCCACGAATAAGATGATGAAGATCGATCTTTCTGAACTTGCGGGAGTCATCGATCCGATCGTCATGGCTGCAACAGAGGTTGATCCGGAAACTGGCATACAGCAGACTCAAACCATCGATTATCAGGTGGATTGGCTCGTGAACCGCACGATCTCCCAGATAAACATCAGGGAAAAGGCAAACAACGACAAGAAGGTTGCGATCATCTATTACAACCATGGTGGTGGGAAGGACAATATCGGCGCATCGTATCTGGATGTTGCGCCGAGTATGTGCAACCTGCTCGATAACATGAGCGCTGTCGGTTATGACGTGAATACGACTCTTGTGCCGAACAAGACCGCCCTCATAGAGACGATGCTTTCGCAGGGCATCAATGTCGGGACATGGGCGCCCGGTGTGCTTGAAGAACTTGTCAGCACCGGAAAAGTAGGACTGATCCCGGAGGCTACTTATGAGGCGTGGTTCATGGGGCTACCGTATGAGCGGAGGCAGGAGGTGCTTGAGAGATGGGGTCCGCTGCCAGGTGAGATCATGGTCTGGGAGAATGAGACCGGGAAGTATCTTGTCATCCCGAAGATCGATCTCGGGAATAACGTGATGCTTGCACCGCAGCCCACCCGCGGTTGGCTCCAGAACAACGAGGCGCTCTACCACGACAAGGAGTTAGCCCCGCATCACCAGTACATCGCGTTCTATCTCTGGCTCCAGAAGGAGTACGAGGCTGATGTGATCGTCCATTTCGGGCGTCATGGAACGCAGGAATGGCTGCCCGGAAAACAGTTCGGACTATCCAGATACGATTGGCCCTCGATCATGGTTGGTGACATACCTGTTGTGTACCCGTACATAGTGGACGGACTTGGCGAGGGGATTCAGGCGAAACGCAGGGGCAGCGCGGTCATCGTCGACCATCTTGTTCCGCCGGTCATCGCTGCCGGGTTGTATGGCAATTACTCAGAGCTTGCAGATGAGGTGCTTCTGTATGAGCTACAGGTCGCAAACCCCGCACTCAAGGCAGCGCACAGGGCAGAGATAATCAATCTGACACAGGAACTCTACCTTAACGAGCGGCTGGGCATTGATCTGACCCCGTTTGCACAGAATCTGACTGCGAACCAGACAGAGTTTGAGGAGTTCTTAGAAGATCTGGAACATCTGCTTGACGATCTCCGGAGTATTTCGATGCCTTATGGATTGCACATTCTCGGAACATCACCGCATGGCGACAAACTCGTCGGTATGGTGAACTCGATGCTTGGTAATTCGTTTGCAGATGATGTCAGACCATTCAATGACTCCGAGGATGCGACGCTCACGCTGCTGGATCTCGTCATCAACCAAGGGCTCTCGATCTATGATGCGCAGATCGAGGTTATGGGCACGAACTCAACAAGCGTCGAGGCGCATCTTGAGAATGCGCTTAACTACGCCCAGAACCTTGCGGAAGGCGAGAACGAGGTATCAGCAGTCCTCGATGCACTTAATGGTACGTTTATACCGCCGAATCTCGGCGGAGACCCGGTGCGAACGCCTGATGCACTTCCAACCGGACGAAACTTCTATGCGTTCGACCAGCGCAAGCCGCCAACCAAAGCGGCATGGGAACTTGGTAAGGATATGGTGAACCAGACGCTTGCGATGCATCTTGCCGCTCACAACGACACATATCCAATGAAGGTGGCATACATCCTCTGGGCTTGCGAGACCACACGCCACGAGGGTGTGATGGAAGCGCAGATACTCTACCTGCTTGGCATAGAGCCGGTCTGGGACAAAGGAAAGGTTGTGGATGTCACAGCCATTCCATCCGAATCGATGAACCGCCCGCGTATCGATGTTATGATTGTGGTCTCAGGACTCTACCGGGACATGTTCCCTGATAAGATTGTTCTCCTTGACCGGGCTGTGCGGCTTGCTTATGAACAGAACGAAACTGCTGACTGCCCAAATTACGTAAAAGAGAATGCAGATGCACTTGCAGCTGCCCTGATGGCGGAAGATCCATCGCTCAACGCGTCGGATGCGTTGAACCTTGCGCTCTTCAGGATTTTTGGCTGCGCTGACGGGACGTACGGGCCTGGGCTTGCCAACGCGATTGGAGCAAGCAACACATGGAACGATACCGACGTTCTGGCACAACTCTTCATCGACCGGATGGGCAACGCTTATGGGGGGGATGTCTGGGGCGAGAGCGCAACCGATCTCTTCACGAAGAACCTTGCAGATGTCGAGGTCACGATGCATAGCCGGAGTTCGAACCTCTACGGTGTCTTTGACAACGATGACTTCTTCCAGTATCTGGGGGGCTTGAATCTCGCGGTCACGTACGCATCCGGCGGGAATACGCCTGATTCGTATGTGACGAACCTGAGGGCGGTTGGCGGCGAGGAAGTTGAGACGCTGAGTGTTTTCATCTCGGGTGAACTCTATGCCAGATACTTCAATCCTGAATGGATAGAGGGGATGCAGGGACACGGTTACGCAGGCGTAAGGGAATTTGCGGACTTTGTAGAGAATCTATGGGGCTGGCAGGTGACAAGCCCTGAACTCATTTCGGATCATGTCTGGGATCAGGTATTTGAGACGTACGTCAACGATCCTGCAATGAGTGATTGGCTTAAGCAGAATAGCCCGTATGCATACCAGTCCATGACTGCCCGGATGCTCGAAGCTACACGGAAGCTGGATTCTGAAGGTAACCCCTACTGGAATGTTGACCCAGACGTGATCAAGAGTCTCGCGAAAGAATATGTGGAATCCGTTACGGAGCACGGCGCAACCTGCTGCCACCACACCTGTGGAAATCCGCTCCTCGATGAACACGTGTCAGGAATCATCTCCGCACTCGATTCGGACGTGGTTTCGCCAGACGTAGCAGCGAAATATCGAGAGGTTATGGATGCTGTTGCCGGCAGGGAGAGTGCATCATCACAACCCACTGATACGGACACAGGCAGCAGCAGTGGTGGCGGAGACGGCACATATCCGCCAGACTGGTTTGACGACACTGATACCGAAGATACGGCACAGCAGAGCAGATCATCCACATCCACCACGAATGAGACGGTAAGAGAAGGTGGGGTTGGAACAGATGTGAGCCAGCCAGTAGAGTCTGTGAAAGAATCGAAACCATCTGAACAGTCAGACTACGTTGAAGGATCCGAGATGACGGTCGAAAAATCAGAGAAGTTCAACACAGGACTATCCTTCTCTGGCGCTCCGATGCTCGGGATGATCCTCGTGATCGCGCTGATGGTCATCATCTACTGGGGTTACCGCAGGCGGCGGTGACCCCACCACCATTTTTTTCGATCGATAAGACAGAAACATTTAAGTTATAGTAAAT
>JAUWGA010000011.1 GCA_030606635.1 Methanosarcinales archaeon | reverse complement strand
TGCCGTGGTAGCTCAGTCCGGGAGAGCGCTGCCCTGAAGAGGCAGTTGTCCCCGGTTCAAATCCGGGTCACGGCATCTCCACGCGCCGATAGTGTAGCGGTTATCACCGGGCGTTGCCAACGCTCGAACTCGGGTTCGATTCCCGATCGGCGCATTTATGCGTAAAGCGCGCCTTTCTTCACAGCCGGCGGACGTTCTGGCGTTCACATCCTCTATCGCTACTGACCGATGGATATTTGATGCAGATCTTGCCGTAGACCGTGCGCATGTCGTGATGCTGACAGAAGAAGGCATCATCACTGCGGAAATCTCTTCTCTCATACTCTCCGCACTCGATAAGATACGGGACGCTGGCATCTCCGCGCTTTCCGTAGAAGAGGATATCCATGCCGCGATCGAGGCGAGACTGATCGAGATGATCGGCGAGGACACAGGCGGGCGCATGCACACCGGACGCAGCCGGAACGATGAGGTCGCCACCTGCCTCCGTGTGCGCCTGCGCGATGAGTTGCTGATGATGATGCGCGAACTGATCCGGCTCAGGCAGGTCCTGATAACGTGCGCGAAGGAGCACATCGAGACGCTGATGCCCGGGTTCACGCACACCCAGCACGCCCAGCCGACCACACTTGCGCACCACCTGCTCGCTCATGCAGGCGCGCTTGAGCGGGATTTTGACAGGTTAAGCGGCGCGTACACGCGCACGAACAAAAGCCCGCTTGGCGCGGCTGCGTTCGCAGGGACCGGATTTCCAATAAACAGGGCGCGAACTTCAGGGTTGCTTGGGTTCGATGGCGTTATCGAGAACTCGATGGATGCTGTGAGCGCACGCGATTTCCTGATCGAGTCTGTTTCCGCGTCTGCGAATCTCATGACCAATCTGAGCCGCATCGCATCAGAACTGATCCTCTGGTCCACATCCGAGTTCGATTTTGTCACGATCGATGATCGGTATGCTTCCACCTCCTCGATCATGCCACAGAAGAAGAATCCCGACGTTGCCGAACTGGTGCGCGGGAAGGCAGGCAGTGTGATCGCTGCCGCAACTGGCATCCTCACGATCACAAAAGCCCTTCCGCAAAGTTACAACCGCGATCTGCAGGAGGCGACCCCTCATCTCTGGAGCGCGGTTTCTGACACGCTTGCAAGCATCCGCATGACTGCCGGGATGATCGATACGATGGAGGTGCACAGGGACAATCTTCTACGGCAGGCGACCGCGGGATTTGCCATGGCAACCGAACTTGCAGACACGCTTGTCAGGTCGTGCGGGATCTCATTTCGGACGGCTCACCAGATCGTCGGGACGCTTGCACGGGCGGGTAGTCAACCATCGCTCGTTGCGATCGATGAGATCGGGCTATCGTTGACCGGCAAGCGCATGAGCGATCTCGGTCTCGACGAACATGCGATCTCGGATGCGCTCGATCCGGTGGCAAGCATCCGCGCCCGCGGAAGTGGCGGTCCTGCTCCTGATGATGTGGTGCGGGTGACTCTGGTCTTTGAGGAAAAATTGCAGGAGGATGCTGCTCTGCTCGATTCACGGTGTGGGCGGGTGGAAGAAGCGATGGAGATGCTTCGAGACGCTGACCGGCGCTGACCGGCGCTGATCAGCCGGTAGTGTCCCCAACATTTCTACTATCGACCATTTCTACCACTCCGGGTTTCGGATATCTGAAAACGCCCCTGCCCCCCATCCTCAACATGGATCGTCAGCCAGATCAGACGCTATCTTCGCATTCATCAGCAGATCATCGATCGTGTTGATCAGCGTTCCAAGTCTCGGCGCCGACACCTCGATCGTCAACGTTGCGTCACTGCTCTCCATCTTCATATTCGAGAGGTTATCAGGAGCAAGCGCCCTCTTTACCTCTGAAGCATTCGCGCAGGTTATAGCGATTGCGCCCTGGTATTTATGAATCGAACTCACCATGGCACATCCTTTTTTCCGAGTTTGTATCCGATTATATTGGTTGCCAGATGCATAATCGGGGTAATGATCAGGATTGTCACCACAATCCACGTTGTAAAGTTCAAGAGGAACCATTCCCGCTCGAAAAGATACGTCAGTATCCATGCACCCGCTACGAAGTCTAGTTGGTCTGCGATCGGGAACGGAGCCCCGCGTGCAAGCCCGATTCTCCGTTTCACGAAACTCATTCCGAGATCACCGAGCAGTGAACCGATCGAGAGGCAGAGAATCGCGGTGAGCGTGAATGTCGGAAACGGTATGGGTGCGTACGGTGCGATCAGCATCTGAACCAGCCCGATCACGATTCCCGCCACAGTCCCGGCAAAGAATCCGATGTACGTCTTCCCATCGCCAAGTATCCTTCGCCCATCGGTGAAATTCCTGCCGAAATCGATTGCGGTGCCGCGCCCGAATAGCGCTGCGCACGGGTTTGGCAGATACGCGGGCAGCATCAGCCAGAGTGCGATCGTTATGATGTCGAACACAGACGTGGTATTGACTTCTGGTGCTATAAAATGTTAATATGGGTTGGCACAAAAGATCATGCATGACATCCACGAGCTATCTGACTCTTGACGATGTAGCCACAACCGGAAAGACCCTGCTTGTACGGGTCGATCTGAACTCGCCGATGTCTCCTGATGGGACGATTCTGGATGATTCTCGATTTAAAAGCCATTTGCCGACATTAAACGATCTTATCGATTCGAAGGTCGTGTTGCTTGCGCACCAGAGCAGACCTGGGAAGATTGATTTCACGACCATGAAAGCACATGCGCAGCGTCTGGAGCGTCTGTGCAGGCGGACGGTCACGTATGTGGACGATATATTCGGATCACATGCGATAAACACGATCCGGTCGATGGAATGCGGCGATATTGTCCTGCTTGAAAATGTGCGGTTCTATTCGGAGGAGACCCTCTCCAGATCCCCTGCCGAACATGCAGGCACCATCATGGTGAAAAACCTTGCTCCGCACGCAGATATGTTCGTGAACGATGCGTTCGCGGTCTCGCATAGATCGCAGCTCTCTGTTGTCGGGTTTACCAGTGTGCTGCAATCGGTTGCCGGACGTTTGATGGAGAAGGAGATCAAATCACTGAGCAGGGGGATTTCAAAGAAAGGAACCATCTACGTGCTCGGCGGCATCAAGGCGAACGACTCGATCGATGTTATCGAGAACGTTGCCGCGCGTGATGAAGTGGACGCGATTCTCGTCACAGGGCTTGTCGCAAACGTGTTTCTGGCGGCAAGCGGCGTCGATATCGGTAGTAGGAATCTCGAGTTCATAAATTCGGTCGGCTGTACCAAGCAGATCGGACGAGCGCGCGAACTGCTTGCAGAATATGGCGACAAGATCGAGCTGCCCACCGATCTCGCGGGCGCCAGCCACGACGATCCGGATAAACGCGTGGAGATACCGGTATCTAAACTGCCCACCGATCTCTCGATCAATGACATCGGAATCGAGACCGCGGTTTCGTTTTCAGAGAAGATCAAGAACGCAGAGACCGTGATCATGAATGGACCTGCCGGCATCTTCGAGAAGGATGCTTTCGCACTTGGGACGAGGGAACTCATCCTTGCAGCAGCAAAATCGAAATTTTCAATAATTGGGGGCGGACACATCGCAGCAGAGGCGTACACCCTCGGAATCGAGTCAAAGATCACGCATATCAGCACAGGCGGCGGTGCTTGCATTGATTTCCTATCCGGGCGCACGCTTCCAGGAATCGAGGCGCTGATGCACAATCCCGTTGTAAAGGGTTAGATGGCTGATGGCTGCACTTACAGACCCCCAAACACAACAGTGATAGCGGATAACATTCGTGCAATTTGTGAAATTCGTATCATTCGGGATTTATTTGTACGGATTCCTGTAAAAAGTGATTAAATCACGAATAAACGAATGCCATGAATTTAAATATGGTGTGTGCTGTGCTTGCGCCACCACCCAAACCATGACCGAAACAACCCCCTGCATCGATAAAATCGCATCAGCAGTCCGTGAATGCGACCCCCGGAGCATTACGTGCGTGCCAGGGTATCCGATCACCGAACTTGCAGAGCGCCTGATAGCAGAGGCAGGTGCGAAGTGGTGCATCAACGAGAAAGTTGCGCTCGAGATAGCGCTCGGGGCGTCCGCGTCTGGCAGCCGGTCGATGGTGATCGTGAAGCATGTCGGCATGAATCTTCTGTCAGATCCGCTCATCACAGCAAGCACGCACAGAATCGGCGCAGGGATCGTGATCATCGCTGGAGACGACCCGATGGCTGCGGCGTCCCAGAACGAGCAGGATTCCAGGTACTGGGGCATGATTTCCGAGGTGCCCGTGCTCGATCCGAACCCCGCGAACCTGCACGATGCGATCTTTGAAGCATACCGCATCAGTGAGACCGTGCGCACGCCGGTGATCGTCCGGTTGACGGATCGTGCGATCCGGTCGGCGTGCGGGGAAGGGAAGGCGCAGACGCTGAACATTCCGGAACCGTTTGACCGATCGATCTGGGAATATTCGATGCATGGCAGGCACCAGTTGTTTCACAGGGATACGTATCCGTTGATCGAGGATCTGTCCGAAAGATCACATCTCAACCGTTACCAGGAAGGGAGCGGGTCAGGAGATGGGCGGGTGGGCATCATCTCATCCGGATACGCTTCGATGATCGTCACGTCGGTCCTGCGACAGAAAAGAATCGAGATGCCGCATATCTCGCTCTCGTTTGTAAGTCCGTTGCCGGTGAAGCGGATAGCAGATTTTATCGGGGACCGGCGCGTCCTTGTCGTTGAGGAGACCGAGCCAGTGATCGAGGGTCAACTCGGGACCGGAACTTGCAATGTTCTCGGAAGGAGGTCAGGGCATCTGCCGTATGGGGGTCTGACAGAAGAGGATATCCTCTTTGCGATTGAGAATATGGATAAAAACGAAGTCGCCCCCGATACCGAGCCGGAGACGCTAAAAAACCGCGGATACTCCCGGGACATCTGCGAGGACTGTCCGTTCAGACCGGTATATGAGGCGGTTAGAGCGATCAAGAAGAACAGCGGCATGATGATCGCCGGGGATATGGGCTGCTCGATACGGACTGCGCCTGCAGGGGTTGTGGACGTCGCTTACGCGCTTGGCGGTGCGATCGGGATCGCGTCAGGGATGCCTGCGAAGAGCATCGCAATCATAGGCGATTTCGGGCTCGTCCATTCCGGGTTGCAGGCGCTTATCGATGCGGAATTTAACCAAAGAGACGTTCTGGTGATCGTTCTGGCAAACAAGGTTTCAGCGATGACCGGAGGGCAGAAGGTGCCGGATCCGGAGCGGATCGTCCGTGCATGTTGCAGCGATGTCACCACGATCGATGAGACTGCGGGTGGTCAGGTAATCGAGCAGTTGATCAGGCAGAGACTTGCTACAAGGGGCGTGTCTGTGATCGTTGCACGCGGGGAGTGCAGGAAAGAGATTACCTGACAATCGGGGTGTTTTATCCCCGCCGAGAGCGGGAGCGGGCGCAGAGTTTCAAGACTGTGTCAATCCTCTGCATACTTTTGCAGACTCTGTGGCACACAAGTACCCTGAAACAACCTGTTCACAAACAAAAAGATGCTTACGTCCGCTTAACCCGCATAATCACAAACACCGCAGCAAAAAATCCAACCAATGTACAAACCGATCCTGCGCCGGATTCTTTATCTGTTCCAGTGGTAGTATTCGTGGTAGCCACAGTGGTGATCGTTTGATCTGGAGTATCGATCGTTTGTGCAGAGTATACCGCCGGATTCACCATGATCGATATGTTCTCTGAAACGACGGTTCCGTCATAATCGTGAGTATCCGCAAAGTGCGCAACAGCAGGCGGCAGTTCGACAGAACCGGTCGTGTTCATCCTCATGTTGTAACCGAATGTGTGGCTCTCGCCCGCCGCAAGAACCGCCCTACCGTCGGATGCGCCATCGATCAGCACAGCACCCTCTGGCAGGGAATCAACCACATCGATGCTTGCCAGCACATTCCCGGTATTCTTTACCAGGATTTTAACGGTAACAATCCCACCCTCCTCGATCGTCTCCGGATCCACTCGTTTTGACAGCCCTATCTTTGGACCATACACTGTAATTCCGGGGGAGTTTGCGTGTACCGTATACGTTCTACCATCCCAGCTCCATTTTGCAATCGCAGCCGGGATAACGTATCCTCCTTCGCTCGGCTGCATGGGCTTCAATCGGTATGTAAAACTCCTATACTCACCCGCTCCAAGATCCAGTTCCCAGAGAAGCGACGAGTTCTCAGTTAGTTCAAATTCTGGCGGCATGGTGTCGCTTACCGTGATCGAGTTGATCGGACGTGTGCCGTCATTTCTGAGCGATACCGTGACTGTGGCAATCTCATCCATGTATATGTTGTCATTTATCGACTTTGATATCCTGAACATGCCAGAGACTTTCACAGGATATGATTCGGAATGCGAATATTTTACACCTCTTATATCATAGCACTCGATGTTTACTGCCAGGTTGAATATACGATCCTCAATGACGGAAGGCAGACCAAACCGCAGTGTGATCGGATCAAACGCCGTGGTATCGGTTTTGCCATCCACACGTCTACCTTTCTCAAGAGCGCTGCAATGGTAATGCGTCTTTCCACCAATCACTTCGAGACCGTCCATATCCACATTAACCTCCACGTCGTATGCCTCAGCATCTCCTCTGTTCTGGATGGTGAGATCCACCTCGATATTGGATGAGTATGTAAAGTACTCATCCTTGTCAGTCACAAATTCCACATCAAAGCGCGGAACACCGATTTGTTCCATCTTGATCTCTGCCCAGAGCTCCTCTGGCAGATCGGTTGTCCAGTCCGAAGATGGTACCGAGAATTCAAGAGCCGTTATCCTGATCTCGTCTTCATGGATGTAGTCCTCACCTTCAACAAGCGTTTGATCTGAAACAGGGATACCGTTCGCATACAACCTTATCCCGACAAACATGATCTCGTTCTGGTCAGATCTCGGAAAATTATAAGCCCCTACAGTAAAATTGCCATTCGAGATCGTTTCGCCCAGGTGAAGTTCCTTTGAGTTGCCACATGCCCATTCCAGATCGTCCTCGTCATAAGCAGAGGCGATGTTTGTGCACAGGAGGATGATCATCAAAAAATACAGAAGTGTCTTCATAACCATCAACTTCTTCTGATCTGTATCAGCGCAAACATAACTGCGATGAGTCCGATCAGGGTGTACCACGTGCTGCCCTGCCCCAAACCATTGTCTTCAGCAGAATTTTCCGACAGTGTTGGATCTGTGTGGAATGTAGTGCTGCTCGGCGTGTTTTTGATAGATGGCTGCGAATCACTGGCTGCTCGAGACGTGGTTTCTGTTGGCGTAGAACGGGTTGAAACCGGGGTCGGAGTTTCATCAGGCAATAGAATTATATCTTCTTCTGTATGTTTATCAACATATAGGGTTACAGCTTCTTCGGTCGTTATGTAACTTCTAACGATCTTTTCGTATGTTACATCGGTTCTCGGATCGGACCATTCGATCTTGAACGAATGTAAAGCATCTTCATCCTCCTCAAACTCATATTCACCATAGTCACCTATGCTGCCGTTGGATGAGATTTTTTTGTACTTTTTATACACCTCATCGATGTAGAGATAGACATCCAGGTCATCATTGTCAAGGTTCTTCACATACACACGGGCACTGAGCTTATCATCATCTTCGGTATGTTCATCGGTCATGAGAGTTACAGCAGTTGTACCTGATACACTATGATCTTCGGCTTTTTCATACCATTCATCCGTATCAGAATCGTACCATCTGATCATGAAAGTATGAACCCCTTCATCCAGCGGATAACTACTATATTCCTCTTTTTTATCCTTTGAAACTTTTTTGTTCTTTTTGTAATTTCCGTCGATATATAGTTCGATATTGAGTGAATCGTCGTCGCGATTTTTCACAAAAACGGTAACGCGGGCTTTTGATGCGTCCTGTGTTGAATTGTCAGAATCTGGGGGATCGTCAAAAGATAAAGGATCACCGATGCAAACCATGTCGTTCTCCCATTTTGCAGGTATTTCTTCACCCTCTCCATCACAGAGTTCTCCATTATTTAGTACCCACTCAGTCAACGACTCCTCAGATATGTTCAAGAAACTGCAATTTCCATCTTCTCCAGTCACTTCGAAGCTGATCGTTGCCAAGTGTCCGGATCCGCTCACCCCAGAAGAGCCAGGAAGATCGAAGAGCACCTCGATAACGCATTTGGTATCTAAGTCATGCACATAAGTCCATTTATCTATTGGTATCTCTGTATCATCCATACTCCCAGCCTCGACCTCGGTTACACGTACAATCCTTGGATCAAAAAAGAGCTCAAACTTTCCCGAATCTAAATATTCAACGTCATCGATCTCGATTTCAACATCGAATGTGCTACCAGGTATGGAATCGGGCGCATTAACACTGACTGTTGTCTCCGCTGCTGCATGGGCTGCAAAGATTGCAGATAGGGTTAGTATCAGCGCAATGATTGCAAGTCGTTTCGCGGTCCTGTTCTGTCGATACATGGTTATTTGAGTAATGTCAGTGTATGGATGAAAGCCAGTAATCCAATAAATGAGTAGATCTCAATAAAATTATGTTCCGCCAACACTCCCCACACATCCGGTTCATCCCTTTCGGATGTTCCGACCGGTACTGCCGCATCTGATGCGTGCTCTGTTGCAGGCGTTGATGCGGTAACCGATCCTGTGCCTGAATCGAGCGATGAGGATGCTGATCTCGGTGTTGCGGCCCTTACCGGAATTTCTGTTGTTTTTCCAGTCTCGACCATGCCAGTGTCACCAACAGTCACCACATCGCTAGACCAGTCTGCATCTATCTCTGTAGGTTCAGTGTTGCCTTCATATCCATGCTGTGCGCTGCCATACGTTATATAACTGAAAAGTCTTTCATCAGATACCTCAAGAGCGCTGGTATCGCCATCATTTCCCACCACCACGAATTTGATCGTTGCTAAATATCCGGATCCGCTCACCAGACCCGATTCAGGTAATTTGAAGAGTACTTTGACCTTATCATCCATAGCTCGCCACATCTCTATTGGTACCTCGGTATCGTCTATACTTCCAGGCTCGACATCGACAACGCTTACAACATCAGGATCAAAGAAAAGGTTAAACTGCCCTGACGTCAGATCAGTTACACCACTGATATCGACTGTGACATCGAACGTGCCAGATACAAATTCAGGCGCATTGACAATGACGCTGACATTTTCTTCTTCCTGTGCTGCCGCACCGGTTGTGAATATCACAAGTGCCACAACAGGTATGAACAGTAATATCATTTTTGAAATTAGCTCGATCCTCATAATCATATTTTTTGTAACCTTGCACTATTCATTACATAAAGGTTTTGATGCGTAACATCAAACGAGATGACATGCCACATAATGGTCTCTCCCAACCTCAACAAGTTCAGGCTCCTCGATTGTACATCGCTCTCTCTTGCGCGGGCATCGCGTATGAAACCTGCACCCTGCGGGCATATCAATCGGACTTGAAGTCTCGCCTTTAAGGACGATCCGCTCTTTGCCCCCATCCACCGTGGCAGCAGAGAGCAGTGCCTGCGTATACGGATGCTTTGCGCAATCGTATATATCCCCAGTCTCTCCAATCTCAACCAGCCGCCCGAGATACATCACTGCGATGCGATCAGCCATGATCCGCACAACATCAAGATCATGGGAGACGAAGAGATACGTGTGATCAAACTTCTTCTGTAGATCCTTCATCAGATTCAGGATCTGCGCCTGAACAGAGACGTCCAGCGAGGATGTGGGCTCATCAGCGATGATGAGATCAGGATTCATCGCAAGAATCCTTGCAAGCACAACACGCTGGTTCTGACCGCCGCTCAGTTGATATGGATACCGATTGACATGTTCCGGATTTAGTCCCACGGTCTCTATCAGTTCTCTGATCCTCTGCCCTCTTTTTGCTTTTGGGATCGTGCCATGCAGTTTCAAAGGTTCTGCGATGCTTGTTCCGATTTTCATCCTCGGATTGAGCGAGGAATCAGGATCCTGAAAGATCATCTGTATTCTCGGTCTGATCGCGAGCAGTTCTCTTCTATTTAACGCAAAGAGGTCGATACCATCGAACAACACCTTCCCCCCAGTTGGTTTGGTCAATCGCAGGATCAATCTGCCTATTGTCGTCTTGCCACATCCGCTCTCCCCGACAAGTCCGAGCGTTTTACCCTTCTCGATTTTGAATGATACGTCATCAACCGCCCTGAGATATCGTTTTCGTATAAGCCCGGATGAAAAATATTTTGTCAATCCAAGAACCTCAAGCATGAAAGCACCTCACAAAATGCCCATCCTCGATCTCGATCATATCCGGATGCTTCCGTCTGCACAACTCCGTCGCATGCCCGCATCTCGGATGAAACCTGCACCCATCCGGGAGATTGATGAGTGATGGGCTCATGCCCGGTATCGGCACAAGCCCATTACTCGGGAGCGAGCCTAAAAAACCTCTGGTATACGGGTGCAGCGGGTCTTCAAAGATCTCACCTGTGGTCGCATATTCGACCAGTTCTCCTGCATACATGAGCGCAATCCGATCACAGAGCTCTCGTGCAACGCCAAGGTCATGGGTTATGATTAGCATCGCCCTCTCTTCTGTCACCTCTTTCAGGAGTTTCATGATCTGTGACTTTATCGTGACATCGAGCCCTTTTGTTGGTTCGTCTGCTATGATGAGTGATGGGTTGCATGCAAGCCCCATTGCAATCATCACGCGCTGTTTCATTCCCCCGCTGAACTCGTGAGGATACTCGTTTACCCGTATGGACGGCGACGGGATCCTGACTGCATCGAGCATCTCGATCGCCTTCTCTTTTGCATCTCTCTTGCTTAGTCCCTGATGGAGTCGGATCGCCTCCGCAATCTGCCCCCCCACACGCATGACCGGATTTAGAGAGGTCGTCGGGTTCTGAAGGATCATTGCGATCTCTTCCCCTCTGATCCTTCTCATCTCTGCCTCACTGATCTTGAGGAGATTCGTTCCCTTGTAGATGATCGTTCCCTCTGTCTTTGTGGACGACTGTAAAAGACGCATGAGCGTAAGACCAAGTACGGTCTTCCCGCATCCGGTTTCGCCGATCAAGCCGAGGGTCTCCCTCTCACCTATCGAGAGATCGATCGTGTCTACCGCCCTGACGATTCCGTCCGGAGTCGGAAATTGAGTCTTCAGGTCAGAGATTCTCAGTAAAGTCATCGCTCCATCCCACCAAAAGGGTTTTTCAGTTTTGGATTAAACGTCTCCTCGAGAGCATACCCGACAAACGTGAGTCCAAGTACCGTAAAAACGATGCAGAGTCCGGGCGGAAGCATCCACCACATCCATACATCCGATACATAGATGATCGGACATTCGAATGCATAATGGAACACCATACCCCAGCTCATCGCTACGGGGTCCCCGAGTCCAAGAAAACAGAGTCCTGATTCTGCAAGTATCACATGGATCGCCTCCATGATGAACTGGACGACAACCAGCGGAATTACGTTTGGAAGGATGTGCCGCCACAGGATGTAAAAATCACTGCCACCAATCATCTTCGTTGCATCGATATAATACCTGCGCCTGAGCGTCAGCACCTCTGACCTGATGATTCTTGCTGGCATCGTCCATCCGAATATCAGGAATAAAGCTATCAGATTCCAGATGCTCGGACGTATGAATGATGCGATGACGATGATCAGGGGAAGTCTTGGGATTGTCAAGACCACATCCACAACCCGCATGATCAGAAATCCGACCTTGTCAAAATATCCGGCAACGAGACCCAGCGATGTCCCCACGAGCATCGATATCACGGAGACGACAAATGCGATGAAGAGAGAGACTCTCGTCCCGTAGACGATCTCACTTAAAATATCGTTTCCTATATCGTTTGTCCCCAGGAGATGGCTCGAACTCGGATGCTCCATCGGCCTGTACATCTGGTGCGGATCGTGCGGTGCGATATACGGCGCAAAAACTGCGACAATCACAAAGATCGTCAATATCCCAAGTCCGATCGATCCGAGTATCTTTCTTCCTTCGATCATTCGTGGTTCACCCTTGGATCCAGTCGTATGTAGATCATATCCGCGATGAAGTTCGCACCGACGATGGCAATTGTTAGGAAGAGAAATATCCCTTGCAGGAGCGGATAATCATTGTATGAAACCGCATTGTACAGTAAGTTTCCAATGCCAGGGTATGCGAACACCGTCTCGACAAATATCGTTCCCATGATCATGAATCCCACTGTCATCGCGGTCATCGTGACGATCGGGAGCAGTGCATTCGTGAGCGCGTGTTTGTGCAGGATATACCTCTCGCTCAAGCCCTTTGCTCGTGCGGTCATGATGTAATCCTCTCCAAGCACGCCGAGCATCGAATTTCTCATCAGGAAGTATGTTCCGCCTATATGGGAGAGGACGAGGGTTGCGGCAGGAAGGACCAAGTGGTGCAGGATATCGAAGATCTCCTCAAGCGGACTGGAATATGTGGCAAACGCGGTCTGTGCACCACTTATCGGGAATATGTCCAGCTTTATTCCGAAGATTATCGCCAGCAGTATCCCAAGAAAGAAGGACGGGAATGAACTGATCGAGATAATGGATATGAGAAGTCCCATGTCCCTCTTCCTGCCCCGCGCCCATGCGGACGTTGCGCCAAGGAGGATTCCCAGCGTTATATAGATTGCTGTTGAGGTTCCAACGAGGATGAGTGTCCATTTCAATCTACCGAGTATCACCTCCAGAACCGGGGCACTGTAGTATATCGACCATCCAAGATCTCCTCGAATTATTCCAACCATATAAGTGATGTATTGCTCTGAAAGCGGTTTATCAAGCCCATAGTATGCGAGCAAGATCTCTCTCTTCTCCTCTGTCATCCTGACTGGTATATCTGCGCCCGGATCTGTCAGATATGAGAGTGCGTCGCCTGGCATCGCCCGTGGCAGGGAAAAATTTATAGATAATATTATAAGTACTATGACAAAATAGTAGGCAAGTTTGCTTATCTGGTGCATTGGTATAAAAAAATAGGTGTTGCTGCATGAAGCAGCAACTATCGTTCCATCTTCTATCCGATACGAATCGGCGCCCTTCCGAGAATGATCAGTTCTATGTGAGTCACATCCTGCATATTGATCTCGTCATCCTGGTTCGCATCTGCCATATCCGACTCATCATCGAGTTCCAGAATCATCCGCTCCATCTTGGTCACATCCTGCATACTGATCTCCCCATTCTCGTTTGCATCTCCGTACCGTGCAAGGAATATGAGTTTGTTCAATTCGAGTGGAATTCCTATACCTATCCCGTCTCTTGTATAGAACCATGTGTCGAGCACTTCAGGATTGTAAACACACCACATGTACGGGTGGTAGAGAGTATAGACCGGAAGATCGTCTGCAACCACCTCCTGGAGCTGATCGACAAGTTCTTTTCGCGTATCGAGATCCATCTCCACCTCCTGTGCTGTAAAGATAGAATCATACTCGGAATTCTGATACGTGCTCGCAGGCCAGGACGGGATGCGCATAATCTGGGGATTTGATATTCCTCCATGACCGCTGATCACCATGTCAAAGTTACCCGCCTTAAGACGGTCATCTATCGGGCCCCATGTGCTCGGGCTCACATATATCCCGATCCCGATGGCCGCAAGATCTGTCTGTATCAGTCCTGCCTCCCTACTAAATTTGCCGGTCGTATAAAGATAGAATTCGACATTTCCGCTCCGCTCCGCGCCTGCTGGGTACTGGCGTATCCCCTCAGAATTCTTCTCGGTGAAGCCCAGTGAATCGAGTATGTCGTTAGCCGTATCCGGGTTATACTCGTAAACCGCGCAATCCGGGTTGTACCAGATCGAGTCAGGGTGCATTATGCCGGTATTCGCAGGTATACCGCCGTCATTCAAGACCTGCGAAACGATCTCATCCCTATCGATTCCGTGTGCAATCGCCTGCCTGAACTCCAGGATGTTCGTCGGATACCCTTTCGTATCATCCGCGTCACAGTTGAAGATCACCTGGAGCACCCAGAAACTCGGACCGGTGACTATCGTGAATTCCGGGTGATTATCCTTGAAGTCCTGAACCGCTATTATCTCAGATCCCCAGAAAGATACCTCATCCACATCACCGGTTTTCAGTGCAGCCGGCGCATCTCCAACTTCCATCGATATAAACTCATCTACGAGGAGTTTTCCATCGTAGTAGTCGTAATTAGCCTCATACTGGTAAGAGCTCATAGCCGAGTCGTAGTCCACAAGTTTCAGTGGACCTGTGCCTATGACTGCGTCATCGTCTTTGAATGTGCGCGGGTCTGACACATCGCACCATATATGTTCAGGCAGTATCGGCACATTTCCGGCTATGTCCACCAGGAACGATGCCATCGGCGCGTTTAGATCTATGACGACGGTATAGTCGTCAATAACCTGCACATCATTGATGTAATTGATCGCCTCGAACCATGTGAACTCGCCCTCGTGATCCTGCATATACTCGATGGTGAACTTCACATCATCCGCTGTGAACAATTCGTTATCATGCCATCTCGCATTCCTGTCAAGATAGAACGTCCACGTCTTACCATCGTCAGAGACCGTCCAGCCATCTGCAAGAGCGGGTATGACACCGTCCGCATCCTTCCATGTAAGGGTATCAAATAAGAGACTCATCCTGGAATAACCAGGACCTCTCGGGTAGAATGTAAATGGGGCCGGATAACCCCAGTCAGCTCCACCCGGAGTGCCTCCTGCCATCTTTACTGTCTTATCGCTGTCCATTGCAGCGACTCCATCATTCTCTGCAAGCACACTCGCAGAGAATGCCATGCTGCACAGCAGCACAGCCAAGATCAATACGGTTTTCTTCATATTAGTTACCTCTTGTTGTTATTATTCATGTTCGGCGTTTTTACAGAGTTATCTTCCCAACCGCTGCCTGAAGCAGTATCAATGCGTCAGCGGATGTGACCATACCATCACCGTTGAAGTCTCCACGCACCTCGGTTGGTTCCAGAAGTCCGAGTTCGACATACGGATCGACTCCTGCCATCTTCACCCGGTCGAGTTGTCCAGAGGTTACATTAAACTGGTCCGAAGCCAGTGATACAAACATATCTGGCTGATCGAGGTACGGCAGCGGTCCGAAACTGGCTTTTATCCGGGTCGTCCAGAATAGGGGATTTGTTTTACCTCCTGATGGCTTGAAATCACTGAGATTGACATCAGAAAGATTGCATACTTCCCCCCAATCGTACTGGAAAGCAACACCTCTTCCTGATTGTGCGGTGCTGTTCCAGATTATGAGAATTCCTGCAAGAGGTTTCTCTTTTACGAAAAGTTCTCCGGAACGTTGTTTGGCAATCAGACTCTTCTTTCCGGGGGTTAAATCCAGAAGAACCTGGATAGCATCCTCCTTGCACCAGTTCGGGCATCCGATCCACGTGTAGCTCTCGCCCGGCCCGAGCGGGTAATTCTCACGGATGTATCCTGCAATCAGGTAACCTGACGACAGTCCCGGACAGAGGTGGTTGTGCAGGTCCGTACACTTCAAAAAGTCATTTGGTGCGCCGTAACCCCATGCGTTTGCGATCGTAATGATTGAAAATGCATCCGAACCGATTGCTGCCTTCATCGCATTCCAGCCAGCACTGGTTGTGGCGTTCTCTTCGTTGATGTTGATCGTCGTTGCGGTGAATGCTCCATTCTTGTAAACCGCGTAAACGCAGTCCTTTGTCTCGTTATCAAAGATTGCGAACCAGAGCGGATTATCTATCGATCTGTGGACCGGTAACAGGCTTCCATCGCTGATTGAGCATCCGGTTACCCTCTCGATCGTTCCGATGCAGCACTCGGTCGTGTTACCATCTACCATCGCATATCCGGCATCGGTCAACACGCATAGACCGGGGCTCCCTCTCGTTACTCCGAGCGTAGCCATTGCATCCTGCAGCGCACCCGAGATATCGATTGCGCAGGGATCGTCCACAAGACCGAGTTCGACATAAGGATCGACTCCTGCCAGCTCAAGCCTCTTGAGCAGATCAGAGGTCACATCGAACGTGTGCAGCGTCGATACGAACGTTTCCGGCTGATTCAGGTACGGCATCATCCCCCAGTCCATCTTGATCCTGCTTGCCATGGGGTATGTGTTAAAATCAGTTTCGGTCACATCTGAAACATTGCGCGCCTCGTCAAAGTCAAACGAGAGGACATGACCGGTTCCGCTACCAAGCGTTCCATTCCAGACAATGTATATCCCGGCAGCGTTCTCGATTGCGTCCTCGTCGTGTGCCGGCATGTTCTTTGCAAAGATGCTCCGTTTCCCGATGGTTGTATCCAGCATAACCTGCAGCGCATCGTCCTTGCACCAGATCGGGCATGCGATCACCACGTACTTCTCGCCAGCACCCAGCGGGTACTCTTTCAACAGATAGTCTGCAAGCATGTAGCCTGACGTCATCCCGGGACAGAGGTGGTTGTGGAATTCGGCACACTTCAAGAAGTCGTACGGTGCGCCGTAACCCCATGCGTTTGCGATCGTAACGATTGTGAACGCGTCTGATCCGAGTGCTGCCTTCATCGCATTCCAGCCATCGCTGGTTGTGGCGCCCCCTCCGTCGATATTGACCTTTATTGCGTTGAATGTTCCATCCTCGTAGACGGTGTAAACACAGTCTTTTGTCTCGTTATTAAAGATCACAAACCAGAACGGACTATTTATCGATCTATGAATCGTTAATAAGTTCCCATCTCCGATAGAACAACCCGTTTCATCCCGGATTGTCCTTATGCAATCTTCTGTCGTCTCTCCATTAACCTTCACGTATCCGGCATCGGTCAACACGCATAGACCTGAGGTCCCGCTTGTGACCCCAAGCGCAGTCATTGCATCCTGCACCGCACCGGTTATGTCAATCGAATCGTCTGCGGCTGCAATTCCGGTGAATCCGGAACAGAGCAGCAGCAGCAAACCAAGTACAGATATTGTCTTCATCTCATTTACCTCCTGTAAACATTTCAGCATATTCGCGGTAGTCTCCAGTGCCCGCTGGCACTGTGTAGTACATTCCAGTCTCGCCGAGCATCACCGATAGAGGACGTGCCCTCTCAAAATCCATATCCCCATTTTCTGCGAGGTATCCATCGTCAACCTCGAGATGTACGATCTTTCCGAGGATGATTGAGTACTTTCCCTCTTCAACAACCTCCCTATCGAGCGTGCATTCCATCCATGCAATGCACCCCTCAATGGAAGGCGCGGTCACCTTCTGTGATGCTTTCACCCTCAAGTTCGCCTCTGCAAATTCATCCACGTCACTGGGGTAATTTCTCGAGCAGATCATAACCTCGTCCACAAGATCCGCGGACGGGACATTGATCACAAACTCCTTTGTATCCCTAATGTTGTCGAGTGTGTCCCGCCTGAGCCATGATGCAATGGCTATCAGGTCCAGCGGTCTTAATATCGGCATCACATTTGCATAAGGCGCTATATTCCTATTCCCTTCCTTATCTACCGTGGAAATCAATACCACTGGCATCGGAAGGAAGTGTTCTCTTTTATTCGGACTCAATATTATATTCATCACCTCTCGACGTAGATCCCGTCTCCGCACATCGCATAGTGCTCATCACCTGCGCACGGAATGCAGACCAGTTTATTAGCCCTTATCCTCACACGCGTCTCCATGACATTCTCACCACAAATTGAGCATCTTACGGATGCGAAAATAGGGGCGTATTCCGGAATCGTTATCGTTTTGCGCTCAATCCTGAAGACTTCATCAGCATCCACATCGAGTACTTCAAGTGCTGCTTCTTTGAACAACTGCATCATCCTTGCACTCTCTTCAGGTGTTGGCTTTTCACGCCTCACAACAATCTTTTCGAAAAGTGCATTTGCTTCCGGATGATTTTCAGCGCTGGATTCCTCATAATCCGGATTGAGCGCTATTCTTATTGCTTTACCATCTCTCTTTGCCACAGTCACCGCGGTTTTTCCATAATCCCTATATATAAGGGAGTTGTTTCCGAAAGTACATCCGGTCACCATTTGAATACCATCGCTGAAGCAGTTATTAGTTTCAACGATCGCTACAATCTCTTCCATCCCGGTGTTTGTTATTCCAAGTTCACGCATGGCAATGTAGCCAGCCTTAACACCGTACGCTGAATGGCTGCAAAAATGCCCGTGCAGTTCTCCGGTTTTTTCGAGAAGTCTTTTCAGGTCTCCTTTTCTTATTAACTCTTCTATATTCTTTCTATAGGAATTTCCATCCATCTGGTCACCTTCTGTTGCTTTTTTAAACCATCCGATGTTTGCATCACCAATCACATCGATCCCGGTAGAGTATGGTTTTATATCAATCAGTGGTGTTTTATCGAGTGCATCAACCCCTTTGATCCTTAAAACATTCTCTTTCCGCTCAATAAGTTCAGTGACATGGAATCCAATCGGATTGGGTCGGTTCGGGGATCGTGTCGCAAACACCCCGTGAACATCCGTATCAAACGGGGTGCGTGTCTGTAAAACACAATCATCCGCTCTATCGAGCCAGTAAAGAAGTATAAGATGGGAACATTGATCGATATCCTTCAACCCATCTTCATATTCCTTGAAGATCTCTATCTCACAAGTTTCACTGGATGACCTTCCCTGAAACGGGGCATCCCCTGCTGTCTTGTATGGGGTGTGCATGATTCCGATTGGTCTCAGTTCCATTATCCCTCTGATTTTTCACGCGGTTCCGGTCACACAGTCACATCACAATCAGTCCATGTCGCAGGTATTCCACCACCATACGTATCGAGATCGAACAGTTTGCCATTGGAGATGTCCAGAACGCTGGTATCCCCGACTGATCCGATTATCTCAAAGTTGACTGTTGCAAGTGATCCTGATCCGCTCACTCCGGTAGCGCCTTGGAGGTTGAATA
>JAUWGA010000202.1 GCA_030606635.1 Methanosarcinales archaeon | reverse complement strand
ATGTAATTCGCGATCTCGATCAGTGCAAGAATCTCAGATAATACGCCCTCACCAATCGCCATCTCAACCAATCTCTCGAAATCGACGCGTTCGTTCATCAAAAGCGTTGGAATATCCAATATCTCATCTTTGTCTCTCGATTGCAGTCTCTCGATGACCTGTCCTTCGATGGACTGTCTGCCGTATATGGAATTGGTGGTGGTTTCTGGGGTCACGGTTTTTTGTGCTCCCGGGTGTTTTGTGATGTTATTTGTTTGGGGCGATGGCTTAAGATTGTTGGCTATCACTCTTCACCCGAATTCAAGTGATCTCCTTCATCACCGCTATCCGAATCGATCGACTACCGCCTGCAGGATCACGCGTGCATCGAGCACGTATCTGTTCTCGTCCATGTCCGCCGCACTCCTGTATCCGCCAGATACTGCGATCTGAAGCGCGATAATCACATCTGTTGTCGTGATCGTGCCATCGCCATTGAGATCTCCTTTCTCTGGAGAAGTGACCAGAGATAACCCGTTTCGATGGTAGTTTCCCCTGCCAGTGCCCCATAAAATCCGCGCATCAGCTGTATATGGCAGATCGTAGGCGACTGCGCCGGAATGAGCCGTGTTCAGCACGAGTTCCAGATCAGGATCGCCATCGATGTTCGAAACGTGGGAATCTCGGTCTCTTCCATGCTTTGCTCAACCACAGTCACCTGATCCCGGTGATCACATCTTTCCCGAAATCAAAGACCGTGACCCTGTCATCCCCTTCACAGATATCGAGGCACAATCCGTCATCGATAACCCCGACAACCGCCGCATCAAGCCCCGCGGCTTCAAAAACCCTCACGCACTCGCTCGCATCCCGCGTTGTCACCACATAGCCGATTGCAGGGTATATCTTTAACCAGTGGACAAAGTCAACCCCGCCAGGACGGGGTATCGCTGTTATATCGACGCTTGCACCCTTCCGGCTGGTTTCGAGAAGCATCCCAAGTGTCCCGATCGTTCCCGGATTGCTGATGTCTTTTCCGGCAGTCACAAGACCGCGCTCCCCGAGCGTCTGCATGACCATGAACTTTTCGCGGACGTTTGCAGCGGTCTTCATCGTTGTACTGTCCCACGAATAGATCGAATTCTTCCCGACCTGTCCATCGAGATCGTAGGCGAGAACGATCGCGTCTCCTGCCTCTGCTGTGTCGCTCCTGATGACCGCGTCCCTCTTTGCGATGCCGATGATGGCAACCGAGCTTGAGGTGTACGGCGTGTCCGGGTGCAGATGCCCGCCGACCATCGGGACGCCGAACTTGGCGACCCCGTCCCTGATCCCGCGGACCAGTTCGGCTAATATCTCTTTGTCGTCGGTTGCGAGTATGTTGACCATGCCTATAGGGCGCCCGCCCATCGCGGAGATGTCGTTTACGTTTACAAGGACTGCGCCATATCCTGCCCACCACGGATCCCCGAGCATCGCACTCCATATCCCGTCCGCTGCAAATAGCAGCACATCGTCCCCGCCGATGTCGATTATCGCTGCATCATCGCCGATATCCGCGATGCAGTCCGTGTACTCGGATCGCACGGTCCCAAGGATCTCTGCGATGTCCGCGATCGACTTTTTCCGTGTCACGCCTTCGAAGTTCCTGATCTCTGACGCGATTGCCTCAAGGTTCATTATGATCTGGCTTGCGGTAGAGTATAATAAAGGTGTGGGCAGCATCCGGTTTGCACGATCGACACATTTAAATGATATTGCGGCGGAAATATTCTTTGCCTTTGCGATCGTTGTGCGGGGGTAGCCAAGCGGTCAACGGCGGCAGACTCAAGATCTGTTCTCGAAGGAGTTCACGGGTTCGAATCCCTTCCCCCGCATTCATGGGTTCGTGCAATGCGAGTTCTCGATTTAGCAGTGGATACGCGCCACCTAAGACTCTCGATCCCGCTTACCGCCTGCCCGTTTACATCAGGCGTCACAGCTTACGTTA
>JAUWGA010000050.1 GCA_030606635.1 Methanosarcinales archaeon | reverse complement strand
GTAGCTCTCGATCTCGATGCCAGAAAACTCGCCAGGGGTTATTTTCGTCATCGTCGCCTCGATTAGCTTCGTCTCCTCCTGCGGAGTTAGCCCCCTCTCAAGGACGATGATCTTTCCGTTCTCCACGCCATCAAGGATCATACGAATCTTCTCAACCGATGTGAGCCGGTCGAGTTTATCCGATGAGATCAGATCCATCTGTATGCCTTTCATCGAAATCACCCGAAATGGTCTGCGATCTTTTCGTACAGGACATCGATGTTGTCGCCGTTCAGCGCTGAGATCGGCACCATCGGATGCTGCGGGAACGCGCTCTTGATGCGGGAGGGGGCAGAATTGTCGAGATCGATCTTGTTTGCAGCGATCAGGAGCGGGAGCTTGCGCGCCTCCATATTGCCGATCACAGTGACGTTTACCTGTGTGAACGGGTCTTCGGTCGCATCCATCACCAGGATCACGCCTTCGAGATCGTCGAGCCATCTTACCGCCTCGATCACCCCTTCAGTGGCTTCCTTTGCCCGCCGCCTCGATTCGTCCTCGGAAAGTCCCTTTGCCATGAAATCCTGAAAATCGATCTTTGTCGCAAGCCCTGGAGTGTCCACGATATCCAGCGTAATGGCAGCACCGTTTGACTCGATGGTCACGCCTTCCCTGCGGTGCGCTCTTCTCGTCTCGTGTGGGATATCAGAGACCGAGCCGACCACGTCCCCTGTAAAGTCCCGCACGATCCTGTTCGCAAGCGTGGTCTTGCCAGCGTTCGGAGGACCGTATATGCCGATCCTGCGCAGCTTTCCACGCTTGAATATCTTATTAAACGCCGAAGAGAGGTTCTTTCTAATCTTTTTAATTATGCCCATTTGCAACCACCGTGATTACGTATCTTGTTGTTGTAATAGTTAACCATTCGTCAGTATAAAGTTTTGTCGGACAGATGTGTTTGTCAAGGTTTTATTTCTCCTTTCTGTATCAAAATCGCATCTTCGAGGATCAATTCGCCGGTAGCAACCTTTTCGGCAAGATCACGTGAAATTGTCAGCTCGCCCCCTGTTTTCTCCCTGCTCTGATCCTGAATCGACCGAATCTCGCCAAGTGAAGGGGTTATGAACTTTTCCCCGATCGGTGTGCCTTTCAGATGTGCAATTCTGATTGCTGCACGTATGTCGGCATCCCTGCCCTTTGCCGGCGTGGTTCCGGTCTCATCCACCAGTTCTATATGCGCTCCGAGTTTGATCAGCGAATTGACGATCTGGGTTCTGATCAGCCGTGCTCCGTGTCCGATGCGGATGACCACGTGCCCCGGATGCACGGACTCCACGATTCGAAGCACAGTCTGGTAGACATCCGCCATCGGGACGCAGTATGTAGAGACCACTGCAGTTTCAGCGAGCACAGCAACGCCTGTGCGCTCACCCGGATCGATCCCTATGATGATGCTAACATCTTTGATATCCCGCAGTTTCATAATCGCGCGATCCACGACCATATCAGCACGCTCCGCTGGACCTGCTATAACGATGTGATCGGGGTCGAAGTCGATCTCGCCGACCTCTGGCGGAGTGGTGATCACAACTCCGATATGTACCGGTATCTCTTCACCGACTCGGAACGTCGTAATCTTAAGATTTCTCGACCGTATCTCAGAGATGATCGATTGGTGTAGCGAGAAATCATCTGTGATCAGTGCAATCTGCTTGATCCGGGCACCTCCTTCCAAACTATGGTGGTCTTCCACTATGTTACACTGATATAGATGTGGTGTTTAGGTGTTAGGTGTTGGCAGTGCAAGTTGACAGCCCCAATCCGCCCAATACCTTTAAATGATTGAACATCTCACCACACATTGCATACTCCGTAAGAGGTGATTGGTGGTACGATGGTAGTAAGCTTTAAATGCACCGCGACAATCATGATCACACGTGATTTGATTGGTGATGTAATGAAAAGACAACAAACAACGAAACCGCGCATAACGATGATCGGGGGCGCACTGGATCGGGGCGGCGATAAAATCAACGCACATGCAGTTGCGCACCACGGTGACATACTCGCAATAGCGACAGAGGACGTCGTGACGGTTCCGCCGACCACAACGATCATGAGCACCGTCAAAACGATGCTGAATCATGGATTCAGAAGAATCCCGATCGCTGATGCAGGCACGCAGCAATTAAGAGGCATCATCGTATGCCGGGACATCGTTGATTTTCTATGCGGCGGACCGAGGCATTCTCTTGTCACCAACCGGTTCGATGGTAACATACTGGCTGCGGTCAACGAGGAGGTACGCGAGATCATGGAGACCGATGTTGCGTACCTGCACACAGACTCCTCAATCGAGGACGCTCTGAAACTAATGAAAGATGCGAACGTCGGATACCTGCCGATCATGGACAAGGATGAGCGCGTCTCTGGAATCGTGACCGAACAGGATTTCATGCAAATGGTCGCGGGCATCAAGATCGGCGCCAGTGTAGCCGATTACATGTCAACGAATGTGATGACCGTTGAGCCGGATTCTGATATCGGGACTGCCGGTAAACTGATGATCGATAACGGATTCAGACGCATCCCGGTCGTCAAGAACGATATCCTGCTCGGAATCGTCACTGCTTTTGATATACTGCGGTTCCTTGGCAGCGGCGAGGCACTGACAAAGGGAGCGACCGGTATCGATGATGCGCTCAGTGTACCTATAAAGACGCTTGTCATCCGGGATGTTGTCTGGACCACATCGGATCGAGATATCGGCGATGCTGCCGAGATGATGGCTGAAAACGGCGTAGGTTCGCTTCCAATCATCGACGACGGTGTTCTTACTGGAATGTTGACGGAAAGAGATTTTGTTCGGGTACTAACCACATCAAGACAATGAGCTATGCAAGTTAAGGACATAATGAGTGCTCCGGTGTATGCAATTACACCAGGGGAACCAATCTCACGGGCGCGCAATCTGATGCTACGCCACAGGATCAGCAGACTCCTTGTGATGCTGCACGACGAACCTGCGGGCATGCTCACCGAATCCGATATCGGACGCAGACTCGATCAGGCAGAGCCGCAGTGGCGGAGACGTCCGATCGATCAGATTCCTGTGCAGCTGGTCATGACAAAGTCGTTGATCAGCATATATCCGGACGCCAGCTTGTGGCAGGCATCTGAACTGCTGCTTGAGAACGATATTGGCAGTCTTGCGGTTCGTGATGGCGTGAGAGGAGATCTATGCGGGATCATCACCAAGCGGGATATGATCGAATTTTTTTCCCAGGTAACCTCTGATATACGCGCCAGCGAAATTATGTCCGACTTTGTTGCAACTGTCCACAAACACCACTCGCTCAGCCATATCCTGCAGACGATGTGGGATGAGGATGTGGATCGGGTCGTGGTTCTCGAATACGGCGGAAATCTGGCAGGGATGATCTCCAACTCCAACCTGACGTTTGCATGCACACCAGCGGCCCCGCGCAAAGGTAGGAGAATCCATGAACTTCCGGTTATTGCAGAGGATATTATGTCCGCGCCGACGGTAACGCTAGCAGAGGATGGGCTTGCAACCGATGCGGCACGCATGATGGTCGATGAGCGGATTGCCAGTATCGTTGTTGTCGATAACGAGAATGATGTGGTCGGAATCCTGAATCAGGATAGTATGTTGCAAGCGATAAATAATATGGGAGAATAATCATGAATGTATGCGATATTATGGTGGAGCCGGTGCGTATCGAAAAATCAGAAGATCTGTCTCACGCACTGGATCTAATGGATAAGAATGATACCAGACGGTTGATGGTTACGAGCAAAGGCAAACTTAGAGGTGTGCTGACCATGCGAGATATTGCGCGTGCGCTCGGTACGAGCAGAAAAGCGGGGTTGCCAGCATCCTCGCTTCATGTCGCCACTGCGGTCAGCGATGCGTGCACAGTGGTTCCTCCGGATATGGATGTGAACGATGCCATATCGATTTTACAGGAGCAGAAAGGCATCCTTATTGTACGGGATAATGATGAGATACTCGGCTGGGTCACGCCGCAGGAGATTCTTAAGACCCAGACCGTCTTTGGATTTGCTGCGGAATTTATGAACAAAGCAATCACTGCTTCGCCCGGCGATCGCGTCGTCCATGTGCGGCGGACGATGATGGATCACGACATCGGGCGGCTCCCGGTGCTTGAGGATTACCGGCTGGTCGGTATCATAACCGAGAAGGACATAGCAAAGGCGATGCGTGCGATCCGTGGTCTGGTCACTGCCAATCAACAAGATACCAGAGTCAAGAATCTCCTGACCGTGGATATCATGAGCCGCGGCGTCAGGACCGTGTACACGAACTCCAACATACCCGATGTTGTGAATCTCATGCTTAAGTACGGGTACGGCGGGATTCCGGTGCTCAATCTGGATGATGATCTGGTCGGGTTCATCACCAGAAGGGATGTTGTCGCGAAGATGCGTGCGACATCCCAGACCTGAACCTGAATTCATATTTTAATCTGCCGCGCCCGCCTGACATCATCCGGGCGTATGCGCGGCACCGGTTCGATTGGGAGTGTTAAGAGCGATCGCGCTTGCGGCAAGCGGGCGGGAGAGAACCGCAAACCAGCGCCCAGGGGTAGTATCGGCAAATGCTTAAATCCGCTGTACATCTGCCGGACCGGCAAGTGCGTTTACCATGATGCTATTTATCTTATGGCGATCGGCACAATCTACTTTCGCAACCGGTCGCAGACAATATGACAGGATGGGTGATAAGTGCGCGGCAAAATCGTTAGCTTTTTATATGATGTGTTGCGCACAATGATATACGCGTCATTACCTGCCAACTGAAAAAAGGGAGGATAAATCATGAAGAAAGAAGCGATGGTGCCGTCTGCATGCGCAGACGCGATTATTATTTACCATACATGCACGGATCTCTCAGAGATTCCGGATGAGTGGATTGAGAAAGCTAAGAATTTAACGATTCACTATGCACATACTTCACATGGCAGTCAGATAACTTCAGGCGTCGAAAAACTCGAAACTCAGCATCCTGAATACAGCTTTGCGAGACGAGTAAATAGTACTGAGGGCTTGCCTCCGGTAGAAGACCCACCAGCGCTCCGGCTGTATGATGGAAATCCTCCTGAAACATACATCAGCCCTGATGATTACTGGGACGGAGAAAGCGGAATGGACAGAACCCGGGCAGTTGCTGCTATGGGTAATTACGATTTCTCGATGTGGTCATGGTGTGGGCAGCAGTCGAGTAATTCAGAGGCTACCACTCAGAGATACCTCGACAATCTGTGTATGCTGGAGTCAGAGTATCCTGATATGAGGTTCATCTACATGACCGGGCATACGGATGGAAGTGGCGAAACCGGGAATCTGAATATGCGAAACAATCAGGTTCGTGATTATTGCGTCGCAAATGACAAAATCCTCTTCGATTTCGCAGATATCGAGAGCTACGACCCGGATGGCAACTATTTCTTGGATTTGAACGCTGAGGACGATTGCGATTATAATGTTGGTAACTGGGCTGACGAGTGGTGTGCCGCACATCCCGGTAGCGACCTGTGCGCATACTGCTCATGTGCCTATTCCAAGCCGCTGAACTGCCCGTGTGAGGGGGTCTAATCATGAAACGATACATCACAGAAGCGATACTCATCCTCACAGCATTTGCCTACGCCGCGGGCGCAGATGACTGGCATGTCAATTCGGGTGAATCGATACAGGCGGCAATCAACAGCGCATCCGGCGGCGACACGATCTATGTACATGCCGGAACATACACCGAGAACGTGGTCGTGAACAAGACGCTCACGCTGCGGGGCGAAAGCAGAGAGACAACGATTATAGATGGTGGCGGAACCGGTGGTGTCGTCAATATAGCTGCTGATGACGTGACGTTCACCAGATTCACGGTACAGAATAGCGGGGATGGTGATGATGGTGTTGGAGTACTCTTATTTTCGCACGATAACATTGTTCTGTCCGAGAATATCATACGCTATAACAGGGATGGAGTCGAGATGTGGGGCGGGAGCAACAGCAATACCGTGGCAAACAACACCGTCGAATCGAACACATGTAATGGCATCCGCTGCTCAAGCAAGAATATCATAACCAATAACACGGTATCGGATAACATGTACGGTATCAGTATGCGCTTGGCTGCTCAGGACAATAGAGCACTCAACAACAGCATATCAGGCAACGAGTATGGCATCATTATGACCTACAGCGGAGGAAACAACACACTGAGGGGGAACACGTTTGAAGACAACGATTGTGGCATCGAGGTACTTGAGAGTATCGAGTCCGACTATGACCATTCCATAGATACGAGCAATACCGTCAATGGAAAACCGGTATACTATCTCTATGGTGTTTGTGACATTACGATTGGTGGAATGGATATTACCCATCTGACGGTTGCGGCGGGAACCAACGTGACGATTGAGAATAACACAGTCAGGGGCGGGGACGGGATTTATCTGAGTTTCGTCAGCGATTCAACGGTCCTTAATAATACAGTCTCGAACAACCATCACGGAATCTCTTTCGGGTATTCGTCTGATGAAAATGAGATCATGGACAACCTCTTCTCAAACTGCATGGGGGATGGCGTCAGCATAAACGATGCACGTGACAATACCTTTGTAAACAACATCATCTCAAACAATTCCGGACACGGTATCTATTCTACGAACCACAAACCCAATCGTTTCATCAACAACACCATCTCAAACAATTTCGGACACGGTGTTTATTTTCACATATCCGATGATAGTGTCTTCATCAACAACACCATTTCAGGGAATGACCAGGGGATCTACCTGATAAATTCCGTAAATAACACCTTCGCCAGCAATACGATCTCGAACAACGATCGCGGTATTAGGATGGGATCTTCGAGTGGCAACTTGGTTTACGATAACTACCTCGCAAACACCCAGAACGCCTACGATGACGGCGCAAACATCTGGAACACCACCAACACCACGGGACCAAACATCGTGGGCGGTCCCGAGATCGGCGGCAACTACTGGAGCGACTATGCTGGAAATGATGCAGACGGCGATGGGTTCGGCGAGGCAGCACACAACATCGGCGGCGGATCGAATCGAGATCACCTGCCGCTGGTTGCTCCTGCGACCTGCGGCGACATAACCGGCGACGAGACGATCGACACGGTTGATCTCCTGCTCCTGCTGGAGTATGTCGTCAAAGGCACTCCGGTTGACCATTGCATCGGCGATATCGATGGCAACGGACACATCAACAGTCTCGATGTGCTACTGCTGATGGGGTACATCAACAATCCGACGGGATACTCACTCCACTGTGGGTGCTGAGAGAGATGATCGCGAGACTATGGATCGCTGCAGCGACGCTTCTCTTGCTTGCAGCCCTCACCTGCACCACGGCAGGTGCAGATGGCTGGCAGGTCCATTCTGGCGAATTGAAACACGTAGATGCGGATACGCTGTGAAAATGCATAATAATCATGGCAGATAACTAAATTCCATAGCAAACAAGAAAGAAAGGAGGTTTTTGGAAAGATGGAAACAATAACATTGGATATGATACACAGGGACCTGGAATTTGTAAAGAGGGAATTGATGGAGATAAAGGCGCGTATGGCGGATATGGACTGCATAATTACGGAAGACGACTATAAGGCATTACAAGAGTACAACATGGAAAAATCCGAAGGGAGGCTGACGTCACACGAAGATCTCAAAAAAGAGCTGGGATTATGATGTTTGATGTGAGTTATTCCAGCAGGTCAAAGAGATTTCTAAAGAAGGCAGATAAAGTCCTCGCCAGGCGATTAATAGAGAAAATAGAGAAATTAAGAAACGATCCGATTATCCACGATACAAAAAGAGTTGAAGGCGCTGGAAGTCTGTTTAGAATACGGGTTGGCGATTGCAGGATCCTCTATGAGGTGGATTATCAGAACAATCGGATAGGTGTAGTAAAAATTGATAAGAGGTCAAAGGTATATGATTAAAAATATTGGCATAATCGGATCTTAGCTGTCTTCTTTTTTGTATCGACCCACAACTCGAGATCACATCCCGCCACCATGAGCAATCACCAACCGGCATGAAGGGGTTTATCTATTTATAACCGTAAATAAACCACGATCAGCGATATGCAAATCGGAGTATACATCTGTCACTGCGGGCTAAACATCGGTGGAGTCCTTGATATCGATGCGATCGTAGCGGAGGCTGCAACGTTTGGCGACGTTCGCATCGCCAGGGATATCGATTTTGCATGTTCCGATGCAGGGCAGGAAGAGATCAGAGCCGATATCGAAAGCGGCGTTGACCGCGTCGTCGTAGCCGCGTGTTCGCCGCGTATGCACCAGACAACCTTCGAGCGCCTGCTTGAGGATTCAGGACTGAATCCGTATCTTCTGGTGATGGTGAACATTCGCGAGCAGTGCTCATGGGTTCATGCCGATAACCCTGCGCTTGCGACCCAGAAAGCGATCGATCTGGTGCGCATGGGCGTAGCAGAGGCAAGAGAACTCGCCCCGATCCCGAAACGGACGATCCCGATCAACCAGGATGCGCTCGTCATCGGAGCCGGGATCGCGGGCATGACCGCTGCGCTCGATCTGGCAGATAGCGGCATGAAAGTGCACCTGATCGAGAGGGAACCGACTATAGGGGGACGGGCGGCTCTGTACGGGAGTCTCTTCCCGACAAACGACTGCGCGATCTGCATCATCGCGCCGAAGATGACCGATGTCCTCAACCACCGGAACATCGATCTCTACACGTACGCGGAGATCACGAAGGTAGGGGGAAGTGTTGGCAATTTCAGGGTGCGCGGCATCAAGAAACCACGATTCATCAAAGAAGATATCTGCAAGGGCTGCATCGACGACTGTGCGCATGTATGCCCGATCACCGTTCCTAACCAGTTCGATTACGACATCGGGGTCAGGAAGGCGATCTACGTTCCGATGCCGCAGTCTGTGCCCATGATTGCGTGCATCGATGAGCACTGCGTCGGCTGCGGATTGTGCGAAGAGGCATGTCCGCTGGACGCTATCGATTATTTCCAGAAGGAAGAGGAGTTTGAGTTCGATGTGGGCGCAATCATCGTTGCAACCGGATGGAAGCCGTTTGATGCGGCACGCAAGGAGGAGTACGGCTACGGACGGCATAAGGACGTGATCACGTCGCTGCAACTCGAACGGATGCTGAATGCGAGCGGACCCACGTACGGACGCGCAATCCGACCGTCGACAGGAGAGCTTGCGCAGAGAATCGCATTCATCCAGTGCGTCGGGTCAAGAGATGCGACCGTTGGCAATAACTACTGTTCTCTCGTCTGCTGCATGGCTGCAATCAAGAGTGCGCAGGCGATCAAGAAAAAAAACCCTGATGCAGACATCTCGATCCATTATATCGACATACGAGCATGTGGCAGCGGTTATGAGGAATATTACCAGCGCACACAGGAACTCGGGGTCGATTTCATACGTGGCAAGGTCGCAGAGGTGCTGACGCACGGGGAAAGCGCTGTTATCAGGTACGAGGATACGCTGGCAGACGACGGGATTACTGAGGAGGAGTGCGACCTTGTCGTCCTCTCGGTAGGAGTCGAGGCTGAGCGCGAGATCGGCATCGATATGCAGACCGGATCGGACGGGTTTATGCAGGTGGCGCATCCGAAATTAAGACCGGTGGAATCGCCTACCGACGGTATCTTCATAGCAGGGTGCGCATCAGGACCAAAGGACATCCAGACATCGATTGCGCAAGCGGCTGCCGCTGCTTCCAGAGTAAAGACCTTGCTTTCGCTCGACCATCTGGCGATCGACCCGATGAGCGCGCATGTGGACGCGGATAAGTGCATCGGATGCGCTCTCTGCATGAGTGTCTGCAAATTCGGAAGCATCAGGATGGTGCATGGCAAGGCAGTGGTCGATGAACTCGCCTGCAAGGGCTGCGGTTCGTGTAGTGCCGCGTGTCCGGAAGGTGCACTCGAGCCGTACATGCACACCGACGCCCAGATCCTCTCGCACATCCGCACGCTTACAAAGAACGAGTGTCCGCTGATCGTTGCGTTTCTCTGCAACTGGTGTGCTTATGCATGTGCAGACCTGACAGGCGTGCTGCACATCACGTATCCGACCAACATCCGGGTGATCCGGGTGATGTGCGCAGGACGCGTCAATCCGGGTTTTGTGCTCGAGGCGTTTGGGTGCGGCGCTGATGGTGTGCTCGTTGCCGGATGCAAGATCGGCGAGTGCCATTATATACACGGGAATGAGGATGCAGAGCACAGGATGGCTGCGCTTTCGGGTCTGCTTGCAGGGGTCGGGATTGATGCGGCGAGGTTGCGCGTTGAATGGATCGATGCATCCGAGAGCGAGCGGTTCGTGGAGATCGTCTCCGATTTCGTGGATGAACTGAAAGGAATCGGTCCGATCGGGTCGGAACTGTCTGCATGACGAATATGCGCAAGTAACGTGGGGTAAACAGATAACCCGGAGTTTGTGTAAATGGCTGCGCCGCTGCTGCCTTCGGTGCTGCT
>JAUWGA010000077.1 GCA_030606635.1 Methanosarcinales archaeon | reverse complement strand
CGGCTTTGGGACAATATTATTCGACCGACAGTCTCACCACTCCACGACCTGCCTCTACAAGTTCGAGCCACACAAGACGGAGTGCTTTGACAAATGTGCATGGTCCAGACTCATTTTTGCCTGTAGACACCGTTGAAGTGGTGAGCAAGCGATCCATTCGATAAGAGTATGTACCGCTATGTTTATATACTTGTTGGTTGATCTCACCTTATGCCCTCTAAACAGCGCGGCGAGGAACTCAGAAAAATCATTAAGAGTATCCGGGATGGGACATTTGAATATGAGGGCAAAGAGCAAGTATTGACCAACTGGGCACAATACGATCAGGCGCAGATATATGAGATGGCTAATTACCTCGATAACATAAGAGATCTTGTTTCTGAGGCATATAAACGGATAAAAGAAAGAACGTCACCCAGAAAACGGGGACCTGGTAGACCACCAACGGATCCGGCCGATATCGCTAAAACACTATTATTGCAAACATACGCAGAATCGTCTAATAGAGTGGCTGAGGGGTTTTTGCTTCTATTCCGGGAGAAATTGGACATAAGCCGCCATTTTTCTTACAAAACGATAGAACGCGGCTACGATCGAGAAGCAGTAAATGAAATTCTGGACGAGATCGTAGTAATAACCAATGAAGGTGTAGAAGGTAAAGAAATTACCTTTTCGTTCGATGGCACCGGTTTCAGTTCCTCGGATAAGGAGAATTATGCCGATAAGCGCCAAAAACAGAATTCTAAGAAAGATCGCAAGAAATCAAAGTCTGTGAGCAAGGAGCAGGCGCACGATAGTTTTCCGAAATCAAACTCCCCTGTAAAGAGGGGGTTCTCTTATGCGGTTATGGGCATAGGGGTTCAATATAAGCTGATTTCAGGCATATCCATAAGTCCGGATCACTCGGTTGGAGAAACTACGATGTTTCCAGAGGCTTTTAACCAGACACTCAATTGTCATCCTAATCTGGATGGTGTTCTTGGGGATGGTATTTACGGATGCCGATGGATCACAGACATGGTTTCGGCAAATCACGCCACGCCACACTTTTTACCCCGCAACAACGTGACTTTCAAGAGCAAGGGGGCGATGGGGTGGTATGATATGCTTTATTCACTCTGGGAAGATCCTCAGGAGTGGTTAGAAAGATATCACATGCGTTCAATCTCAGAAACGGTCAATTCGATGGTGAAATGCCGGTTTGGCGCGCCGCTGAGAAAGAGACTTGATTCGCGGAAGGAAACTGAGACGCGGCTGAAGCTTGTGGGGCACAATATCCGAAGAGTTGGGTATCTTGAAATTATTGATGGTGTGGTGCCTCATTGGCGTGGGCAGGGGTGTACGTGAATTTTGTCCCAAGCCCGATCTCTCGGTGGGTTTTTATGCGAGGAGTTCTGACTCTTTATAGAGATTGGAAAAATGGCAGGCAAAACATGCCCTTTGTTAAAATCGAAATGCATCGGATCCGATTGCGAGTGGTTTCTTGATGATGTGAAGACCTGTGCTTTAGTCGCTTTAGCAAATAATCTTTGGGGGGTAACCTACCCACAAGGTGGTGGTGGTTCTATTAAAGTGGTCGATGGTTAAAATTTGGCTTTTATAAAGTAGGGTAAGCGACGAACATCGGATTGATTCAATCTTCGCTTAAGTTCCAAACATCATACAACTCGGTGCCCCGACATTCAGGAGTGGACTAAGAAGACGCGATCACTCGCGCCTTCTTGATTGTGTTACATATCTTGCGAGTGGCATCGGCGATGCTCCGCATTACGCGGCAATTTCGTGAAAACTCAATAACACTACTAAGCAGGTTCTATCTCTCTATCTCTCGAGGCTGCCCCGAGTTGCCGTTGTCGTTGCGGTCGGTACTTCGGTTGGGAGGGATCGCTCCCCCCCTCCATATCCGCTCAACGTCACGCAACCGCTGTTCCAGCCGGAACCTCACGCTCTGGCATGAGCAGGATTGCGCCGTCAGAGTCGCCTGCAAGGATCATGCCCCGTGATTCGACGCCGAATAACTTGGCTGGCTGCATGTTTGCAAGCACCACAACCTGCCTTCCAGCCAGATCATCAGGATTGTGGGTCTCTGCGATGCCGGCAATGATCTGCCGATCCCGAGTCTCGCCAAGATCGACAAGCAGTCTCAGAAGTTTCTTCGATTTCTTGATGGGTTCGGCGGAAACGATCGTGCCGATGCGGATGTCCAGTTCTGAAAACTCTTCGAAAGTGACGTGTTTCTTCTTTGTTGCCTCGCTGACCCGTTTCTCGAGAATCTCTTCCATCTCCTGTATCGTTTTGTCCTCGATCTTTGCAAAGAGCATCGCAGGCGTCGGTATCGGCTGCCCGACTGCAATCTCTGCTGTCGCTTCATCGTACGAAGCACCATCAAGCCCCGCGTCCATGCCGACCTGATCCCATGCGGCAGATGCCGTCGCCGGCATCACCGGCTCAAATAATACGGCAAGGGCTTTCACGATCTGGAGGCAGTTCCTGACGACCTTCCCTGCACTATGCGCGTCCGTCTTTATCAGTTGCCACGGCTCGTTTGACTGGAAATAGACATTGCCAAACGCAGCAAGGTTCATCGCAGCATCGATGCCGCGTTTAAACTCGTATTCATTAAACGCCGCGATCACAGCATCCTTCGCATCCCCGATTTTCTCCATGACCTCCGGATCGATATCCCCATCAGGAACCGTTCCAAAGTTCTTGTGCGCGAAGAGCAGTGTGCGGTAGACGAAATTGCCGAGCGTCCCGACGAGTTCGTTGTTCACCTTCTCCTGGAAAACCTTCCACGAGAAGTTCAGTTCCTTCGTGTGCGAGGTGTAGCTTGCAAGATAGTACCGCAGCAGGTCGGGATGGAAGCCCTTGTCGAGATAATCGTCGGTTACCCAGACAACGTACCCCCGGCTCTTCGAGAACGTCTTGTCCCCGATCTTGACCATTCCCGATGCGACAACCGCTCTTGGAAGCGTGTATCCTGCGCCCTTGAGGAGGGCTGGCCAGAAGATGCAGTGGTGGTAGATGATGTCTCCGCCGATGAAATGGATGATATCGGTACCTCCGTCCGGGTTCATCCAGTATTTCTTCCAGTCGACCCCGTGCTCGCCTGCCCACTCCTCTGTAAACGAGATATAGCCGATCGGCGCGTCCACCCAGACATAGACCACCAGATTCTCATGATCAGGAAACCGGACGCCCCATTCGAGATTTCTCGTGATGCACCAGTCATGCAGTTCCCCTTCGACCCATCCCTTTGCATAATTCCTTGCATTCGATGTGCCGCCAAGTTTGTCAAGATAATCCGAAAGAAACTCTTTGAACTCTGATAATTTGAAAAAGAAGTGCTCCTGTATCCGGTATTCTGCTCTGCTTCTGCATATCTTGCATAGCGGCTCAAGAATCTCCCCGGGCTCAAGATGCTTGCCGCAGCCCTGATCGCACTCATCACCCCGCGCCACAGCGCCGCAGTCGGGGCACACGCCTTCGACATACCTGTCAGGTAAAAATCGATCGCATGTCGGGCAGTATGCGAGTTCGATACTCTGCGAAAAGACATAACCATTCGCAATCAGCGTATTCACGATCTCTGTGGTGCGGTTGTGGTTCGTATCGGATTCAGTGTTTCCGAATTTGTCGAATATGATATTTAGTGACTTGAAAGTCTCATCAAAATGATCGTGATACTTTTGTACAAGTTCTGCCGGCGTTACGCCGAGCTCCTCTGCATTGATTACGATCGGCGTGCCATGCGCATCGGATCCGCATACAAACGTCGTATCCTTCCCCTGTTTCCGAAGCGACCGCACGAACAGGTCGGCCGGGATATACGTCCTGAGATGCCCGATATGCGCGGGTCCGTTCGCATACGGCAGTCCGCATGTGACGAGTGTTCTTCTCTGCATCGAGTACTGGTTTTTGGGCGTGGATGATATATTCCTTATGGTCGTGCCCTGACGCGGCGTGCAAGCGGCGCGCCATACGACACATCCTCAAGTTCCACCACCTTCTGCCACAGATGCGCACAGTCGCACACAATCTCGGGATTCTCGAGATCAGAGATATCTTGCGTTAGCGAGAACCGGTTGATCGCGCCAGCGGCATCACGATCGCATCTGCCGCAGTTGTGCGGTCCGTACCTCGAACCCGCGCCGACCGGATCGGACGTGATGATCAGGTCAGGATTCTCCCTCTTCGCGTCCCGGAGCACCGCTATCGCACTCCAGAGCCATGGCGGGCGGTACTCGCCGCGTCTTTGGAGTTTCGAAACAAACGTCCCTCTCTGGACATTGCATAGATTGATCGAGACGGTCTCTGCATATCCCGATACATCGCGCACTGACCTGACCATGTCCCGGATTGCAGCACCTTCGGACAGGAACGGCGGCTTTAGAAGCAGATACGCCTTGACAGTCGCATCGTGCTGGTGTGCGACCTCGCTTGCACGGATAAAATCCTCAAACGAGAACCCTTTGTTGATGCAGACATCTCTGATCTCATCGCTGCTCGTCTCGACCCCGATCGCAATTTCGAAGTCCTTCCGGATTCTCTCTTTGCAGGCAGCAACTGCCTTTTGTGTCACAAATTCGGGTCTCGTCTCGATTAACACCTTTGAAACATCGGAATCGCTCTCAAGTTCCTCAAGAATCATTGATCTCGCTTCAAGCGGCACTTCGGACGCGTCGAGAAAACTGCCTGATGTGAATATCTTCACCATGAACTTCCCATCCGGGCGGCGGGCAAGCGCATCACGGAACTGCGCTACCAGATCATCAGGCGACGGCGGCACGGTTGCACTGTCGCTTGCAAAACCACACATCGTGCATTCCTCCCCGCCCCGGCTCCGGTAGCAGCCATGCGTCCTGAGGATCATGGTCAGCGATGGTATCACGCCATCCGGTAGCCGATCTGTCGAAGTCCATGCCGCAACCGGCTTATCCGGCGAATATTCTTTTTTTTTCATCTGGTATATGATCGATGATAAGGTATATATCCCTTGATCCTCCAGATGTTACAAAATCGAACACGATAACATAGGTGAATTGCTTGGATGAAGAAAACAACGGACAAAATGAGATAGTGTACGAGCCAATTGTACCGCTCGAGGAGTATCTTGCTGCTGGAATCCATATCGGCACCCAGCAGAAGACCGGGGACATGCACCGGTTCATCTACCGGGTTCGCACCGATGGGCTGTATGTGCTTGACGTGGAGACGACCGATAAGCGCATCCGCGCAGCATCCCAACTGCTTGCGCGATACCCGCCACAGAAGATCCTTGTCATATCGGCGCGTCAGTACGGGCAGCGTCCTTCAGCCGTATTTGCAAAAATTGCCGGCGCGACCGCAATCACGGGCAGGTTCGTGCCTGGCACGCTGACCAACCCACAGTATGCCCGCTATATCGAACCTGAGATCATTGTGGCGACCGATCCGACCGGCGATGCACAGGCGATCACAGAGGCGGTCAGCATCGGCATCCCAGTGATCGGGCTGTGCGATACTAACAACTCGACAGCGAATGTGGATCTGGTGATCCCGACCAATAACAAGGGAAGAAAATCGCTTGCAATGATATACTGGCTTCTGACAAAGGAGATGTTCTCTATAAATGGCAAAGCGAACTTCAATTACACCATAGAGGACTTTGAATCCGAGTTATGACAAAGGGATCTACACGCTGATCCTACAGTTGCACGAAAGTACCTCCTGGGAGGTGGGAAGACTTGGGATTTTGCATCTTAAGAGTGGATATTATGCGTACACTGGATCAGCCCGCGGGTCTGGCGGATTCAAACGGATCTATCGCCACCTGAATGTATTGTACGGCAGGAATATGACCCGAAAGTGGCATATCGATCACCTGCTGCCGATCACATCGTTCCGGTGCGCAGTGGCATCATCAACCGACCGGGATCTCGAATGCTCTGTCGCGAAGGGGATCGGTCTTGCATGCGAACCAGTCCCGGGATTCGGCTGCACCGACTGCTCGTGCACGTCACACCTGCATTTCGCTTCCGAGTACGAGAATCTGCTGGACACGGTCATGCAGGCACATCGTGATGCAGGGCTCTCCCCCGAGCGGCTGGGGCCCTCGCGGCTGGCTGCAACTGACACCGTCTAAAGAATCCAGGTTTAGTTCTGTCGATTACCGGATTTGTGAAATTCGTGACTGTGTGCGTAGTGAACAGCGCCGGAGGCATAAAATCACGAATGCCTACAAATATCGCGAATTTGGCTGCCACGAAATCTATTGATTCCTCTTAACAGTTCGAGTTGTACCGCTGTGACTAATTCCGGCTCACCCCTTTAAGAATGCTGGTTGACTCCTCGACGCACCGGTTGAGCACTGCTCCGGAAGTTCCGACCACTTCCATCCCGGCAGCGCCAGCATGTCCACCGCCAGAGCCGTGGTACTCGAGACTGATGTCACGCATCATCTCCCCGAGATTGATGCCGCATCTGATCGCATCCCGCTTTGCACGTCCGCTCACCTTCGTTATCCCATCCCCCGCCGTTCCCACGAATGAGATGTCCGCACCGATGTTTGTAAGCGCAGTGGCAACGGCAGCCCCGAACGAATCCGACTCTGAGATGGCGAAGATCCAGTCATCGAGCTTCAGGATATTGGCGCGGTTTGCTGATTCGAGTACAGTGGTGCGCATCGAGAGGTCCTGTGGCGTGCTCGCGAGCAGGTCGAGAGCCTCGCTGTAACTTACCCCGCCCCGGTCTATGAGGTCGGAAATCGCCCGAAACGAACCTGTCGTGGCGTGTTTGAAATGCCCGGTGTCTGTGATGATGCCGGTCATGAGTGCAAGCGCGGTGCGCTCCCTGATCGGAGCGTCCATGCATTTCAGGACGTCAACTACGATCTCCGCAGTCGAGCCGGCAAGCCGGTGCAGGTAGAAGCTTGCATCATCGATCAACTGGGATACCGAATGGTGATCGATCACGCAGTAATCGCCGAGCACCAGATCGTTTAATTGCGATTGGGTCGATGTGTCCACAACCACCGTAAAATCGTAGTCGGACGGATCCGGAGCATACACGACCTCGATCTCCAGTTGATCGACCAGCATGGAAGCCACCCTGCCGCAATAATCCGCAACACCTACCGTGCCGCCGAAAGACTCGGCAAGCGCAAACGCACTCGATACCGCATCCGGGTCGGCATTGCGGTGACCGAGAAAGAGGACGTTTTGGTAGTTTAACATCTGGTCATAGAATGTTATTTCATCGATGTTCATGATATGTGAGATGCGGTCAGAGTTCAAAAGTGTGATGTGGCTACCTGGGGCGGGTATATTTTGTGGAGCCGGTTAGATTATTCCGGAACTTGGATATAACTGCATCCCGCCCCCATCCAAAACTTAATGTGACGCGTGCACCATCTCGGTTATATGAAGATAGCGATTCTTGGCGGGACCGGTGACTTCGGTGAGGGGTTTGCGCTTAACTGGGCAGAAAACCACCACATCCGCATCGGCTCACGCAAAGCAGGCAAGGCAGAGGCGGCAGCCGAAAGCTACAGAGATACGCTTGCGGGTCAAGGAATGAAAGGCAACATTCTGGGATTTGATAACAGGACCGCAGCCGAGGGCGCAGACATGATCATACTCACAGTACCCCACGAACATGTCTCCGGAGTGATCGATACCATACGCCCGGTACTCGATCGCCAGATCATCGTCTCTCCGGTAGTTCCGATGACGAAATCCGAATATTTCGAGTACAGCCCCCCCACGCAAGGGAGTGAGGCAGAGGAGATTCTGGAGCTGCTGCCAGAGGGCACCTGCGTGGTTGCGGCATATCATACAATCGCGTCCGGGCGGATGTGCAATCTCGATCCCGCATTCAGGTGCGATGTGCTGATCTGCGGCGACGATCGCCATTCAAAGGATGCCGTGATCGACCTCACCGCTGAAATCGAGTGCCTGCGTCCGCTGGATGCCGGTCCGCTCGCAGCAGCAAGGACGATCGAGTCGTTAACACCAATGCTGCTCAATCTCGCCATGCTAAATAACCTGAAAGATCCGAGCATCAAGATCCTGTAAGATTACGATGTCACTCGATTCCCTGCGCCCTCATGCAAAAAGCATCCTAAAGCCGCTTGTTAGGGGCATGTCCCGCACGGCTATAACGCCTGATGCCCTGTCGGTCATCTCCCTTATCTTTGCCATCTGCGCAGGAATACTGTATGCGGTGTCGGGTGACAGCACAACGCTTGTGCTTGCTGCCGGTGCGATGGTGCTCTTAAACGGGATCGCGGATGCGATGGACGGGGAACTTGCGAGAAGTTCAGGAACCGCGGGCAAGCGTGGCGATTTCCTGGATCATGTGATCGACCGGTATGCCGATGTCTTCATCATCTGCGGGATATTCTTCGGAGCGTATGTGGACTGGCGGATCGGAGTTGCTGCGGTCGTTGGCACGCTTCTTACCAGTTATCTTGGTGTGCAGGCGCAGGCAGTCGGGGTTGGCAGGTATTACGGCGG
>JAUWGA010000122.1 GCA_030606635.1 Methanosarcinales archaeon | reverse complement strand
GCCTTGGAGGTTGAATACCACTCTGACCGTGTCAGAATCTCTAAATGTCCAACCATCCAGCCGTACTTCGGTTGTACCCATGCTTCCTGAATCGACACCGGTCACGTTCACAACACTCGAATTAAACGAGAGATCAAACTGTCCCGAATCTAGATCGGCAACATTGTATATATCTATCGTGGCATTGAATGCGCCAGATACAGTTTCAGGCGCGTTGACACGAACTTGCGCCTTCTGCGCAATCGTCAATATCATGAGCGCATCGAGTGAGTTGACCGCACCATCGCGATTCACATCAGCGCGCTCGATATCAGGCGGCATGCTTCCAACCGCCATTCGAAGCGCGAGTAGTGAATCCGCTGTGGTGATCCTGTCATCGCTGTTTACATCGCCGACTATCTCAGCCGATACTGGCGCGCTGAATGCTACAAGAGCAATCAGCGCGCAGCAGATCATGTATATTGCTTTCATTGTTATACTTCCTTTATTATTCTCTCCTGAACACGAGATACGCTGCCGCAAGCACACCTATCGCAAATATAGACCCAAATCCGGGTGTTTTGGATTCGGTCGTAGTCTTATGCACAACACTTTCGACACCGTCCCAGCTTGCGGGTATCATATCTGCCATGTTATCGACGAGCAATCCGCCAGATATTTCCATGACGCAATCTCCAGAAACTACTGTCTCAAAATGTATCGTTGCAAGCGATCCGGATCCTGACACGCCATCGATGCCTGGAAGATTGAAGAGCACCCTGATTCTATCTCGGTCGACTGCCCAGTTATCTATCGGTATGGTAGTTCCACCGATATTTCCATCATCGACGCTTGTAACGTTCACAGCCGCCGGATCAAAATAGAGATCAAACTGCCCCGAATCAAGATCTACTACGTTTTCGATCTCTATTACGACATTGAAATCACTTTCCACGCTCTCGGGAGCATTGACACTGACACCGGTCTGGTACGCTGCTACAGGAGTTGCAAGTATCATCGATGTCATAGAAAGTATGATAATTGTCGATATTATTTTTGATATCATCAGAGTTATGTTACAAAAACACATCATTAATAAACGTTTCGTATGTAGTATTGTGATGATAGGCAACTTTAAATATGTTTTTGATATTGATATGTAGTATGACTGACTGGGTCTTGATAATAATCGCGGCAATTGCGTGTTACGCATTCGTGTCTTATTTGGAGCATAAGAAGAAGCTTGACCTGATAGACAGGGGGCTATGGACGCCAAAGGAGAAGCAAGAGAAACCTGAACACAAATTGATTACCGGATTGTTCTTTTTTTTACTGGGGGCGGCGCTGCTGTTTGGATCGTACTTCACAGAACCGGACCTGATGAGTGGATTGAGAATTTCGGGGTTGTTAACAACAGCGGCTGGAATATCTTTGGTGATCGCTTACATCATTGGCAACAGGATTCGCATGCCAGGTTGACCCAGTTTCTGCTCTCACAAAGCTTACCCCCATCGATCTCGAGATCCTCTGGAAATGCTTCAGATCATTGCACTGCCCGTTCCCACAATTTATTCTCAAATTCCATTGAAATGGACCACAACACCGGATGGGTTGACCCCCTCTGAATAGCAAATATTAATACCAGACGTACCTAAAAATACCACAATGGACGACATTAAGATAATGCACCCGCGTCCGAGCGCGATCGTCGCGGCGCTTTACACGCTGCGCGATCTGGATGCCGACGTTGCAATCCTGCACGGACCTCCGGGCTGCTCATTCAAACACGCCCGCCTGCTCGAAGAAGACTCCTTGCGGGTTGTCACGACAGCGATGGACGAGACCGACTTTGTCTTTGGCGGGCGCGAACTGCTCTCGTCGCTTCTTGAAAAGGTCATCGACCTCTGGCATCCGAAGCGTATCGGGATTGTTGGAACCTGCACCAGCATGATCATAGGCGAGGACCTCAAGCAGGCGATCGAGGATGTTGATACCGATATTCCTGTGATTGTGGTCGAGGTACATGCCGGCTACCATGAGAACACCCACGGAGTGATCATGACCCTCGAAGCTGCACGGGACGTAGGGATCATCGATGATGCCGAGCTTGAACGGCAGACGGGGCTCTTGCAGGAGGCGACCCGGCTTGAGCAGGAGCATGGGGCAGCGAGCAAGGAGTATCTCGAGCCATCGAGGGGCGATCTCAAGTACAAGGTTGCAGAACGGATTATGGGACTCTTGGAAGACGGGAAAAACTGCGTTAACATCTTAAATGCAAAGAAAGAGACTGCATACATGTTTGCTGACGTCCTTCTCGCGGTCTCTGAATGTGCAGAGCAGATCGGGTCGGAATCAAAGATCGTCAACATCTCAAACCTCGATACAGGGATCGGGCTTCCGCGAATCCGGCGGTATGCGGTAGACATCCTTAATGACCTGCGCGAGCGCGGGGTGGAGATTCACGAGACGATCGGCGGACTGGATGAGTACCCGATTGCAGGGACTGTGGCAGGAAAGATCATCAGCGAGAAATACCAGAACTTCGATTTCGCGGTCATATCGGGAGTCCCGCACGCGGTTCCGATGGAGTCGCTTTCAGGGATGGAAGTGATATCGATCACCAACGGTCCGCGGCAGGTGCTCCCGCTTCGTGAGATGGGGCATGATTCGGTCGTGGTCGAGATCGATCTGCACCCGAAGACGCTTGGAGTCAGTCATATCGTGGAGTCCGAACTCGGTGCGACGCTGCGCGAGATGTGCAGGGTCAAATCGAGCCCAAACAAGCGGTAAAAGTCACCGGATTTAAGCACAGAGGATCACAGAGAGTTGTTGTTTTTATCTTTCTCCCCCCTCTGCGTCCTCTGTGGTTTTCCAAAAAACCCCCTTGTTTCGAAAATATCAAAAAGTCTCCGGGGTTTTGGTCACCGCAACGCGAGATAACGCAAGCGTCGGCGACAGAGTCGTTACCAAAGACCCGGAAATGTGCCGCCTATTTTCAGAGCAAAAATCGACATTGCCCAAAGTGGTTAAAACCCACAGTCCAGGCGGCGCTTGTGACCTTCACGCCAGCCCGAGTTGTGTAAAGGTTATGTACGCAATCGCCACCATGATAAGCGAGTGCTTGAGCCCTGAATATGGGCTTCCTGACCCCATCGCACCGGCAACGATTCCTGAACAAAACCCCTGGATCAGCGTTGCATGGAACATCAGGAGGATGTACCTATCAGCATCGTACTGCGCAAGCATCGTCATGCCCTCGCTTAAGTTTTCGGCAGCATCGCCTACCGGGACCATGGTTATGAAATGCGCGGCAAGCACATACACGATGAAGAGGAAGACAAAGAATGAGAGGTAGATGATCATCACGTACTCTGCCATGTTGCTGAACCGGTTCTGTTTCAGGCGGTATGCTGCCTCAGCATCGGCAGCCGCAATCTGAAGTACCTTCCTGATATCGCTGACCGCCTCGTTCGCCTTTATGATAAGCGTGATGGTACGGGTGATCATGGCAGTCCTCGCCCGCTCCTCGAACCGTGTCATCGCCTCGGATGTGGTAGCACCCCACTCGATATCCTTCCACATACGCCTGATCTCACGATCAAGCACGCCGAGCCTGGATTTGAGAGATGCCCTGATCGAGCTTGTCAATGTGAGCCCTGCCTCGTTCATCGATGCGAGTCTTCTCAAGAACTCAGGCATCTCACGCTCTATGTTCTTGACCCTCCGCGCATGTTTCTCATAGAAGTACGTGAACGGGACAAGCAGGACGAACATTCCGAATATGATCACATCATCAAGAATATGAAGAGCCGGAAATGCCATTGTGGAGGCGTTAGATGCAATACCAGTCACCGTATCGATGACCGGTTGGAGGGAAAGATATCCCTTCATGTAAACGTCGATTAGGACGTAGATGAGTGCCGCGGGAACGGTCAGCAACAGCACGTATCCGGGATTTTCAAAGAACGCTTTGAGCGGGTTTCTGAAGAATTTTTTGTACTTCCCGATGGCTTCAGCACGCTCAAGCTGGGCGAAAAGCTCAGCTTCATCGGAGGGCACTATCTCAATTCCCGCGAAAACATCCGGCTGTTTTGCAGTGGAGGGGATACTGCGGGACTCCTCCTGCGAACCGGCCATGATGTTTAAGAGGATGATGCACATCGCAGTGGCTCCCGGGATCAGCCCGTAGATCATCGCCTGCAAGAGGATGATAGAGGTGCTATCGATCATCCCGACCACCACAAGCACGGTCATCATGAATAGCGGTCCCGCAACAAAGACTGTGATGTAACCTTCAGCAACCATGCCGAGCGAATTTAAGTATTCTTCCTGATCCGCCTCAGCACGGTCATAATAATAAGCCGCCTTGGCTCTGAAATATTCGGTGAGATTGCCACCGCTGTCGAGCACCAGGATCAGCCCATCAAGAAAATCCCTCATGTGCCTTGACGGGCATCGATCATTCGCATCATGCATAGCCCGTATGATATCGATGTTAAAATACCTGGTATCCCTGACGATGTATCCGACATGATCGACAACACCACCGTATACGCGCCGTTGCTTGGCAAGCGACTCAAGGATCTCGATCAGTTCCATGCCGCCGCGGGAGAGCGCATACATATACGTGATTGCGGATGGCAGCGACCGATCGATGCGTGATGCCGCATTATCGCTCCGAAACGTCGGATAATACTTAAAAAGGACATAAGTGATGCCCCCGAATGCCAGCGAAACCGGAAGTGGGAACAAGAATACCACCAGTCCGAACATTGAATATAGCGGGATTGCGATGAGGCAAGAGGACAGCAGCACAGCAGCAGCAACCAGCGCTGATATGAATGCCGATCTGGCAAGGTATTTGTCAACGGGCAGCGGTATCTGTGCCTTCCGAAGCGCAGTGGTGAGATCTGCGTATGAACTGCGCCGCTCCGCAAAATATATGCCGAGCTTGCGTATGGTTGACGTGTATGTGTACAAGGTCACTTTCCCCCATGTAATAGTGGTTACTGATCATATTTATATGTTGGCGCTTCGCATGAAGCCGCGTTCCTGGACGCGCTCATGCGAAGCACAATACCAGATCTTACCGCCGCTTAACTATCATATATCAAAACCTCCTCGATAGAGCCATTGAAACCATAAGCGCCGGTATTGTTGTTAGCGCCGATAGTCAGATTGCTGCCAGTAAAGTCAAACGGCAGACCCATCGGGAACGTGCGCTCTGCGGCAAGAGCGCCATTGACCCACAACGTAGCAGTCCCGCCCTCTGCGTCCAGAATGGCAGCGGCAGTGGCATTGTGATTCCAGGAGTCCTGCCCTGTTATATCGGTTGAAGACCTGAGAACGCCATGCATGAAGTCCACCTGCCCCCGTATCAAGCAGAAGTCCAGTCCTGTTACCCGGGACGAACTGTTCAGCCAGTGGGCGGTCAGCGGGTCGGAGATCAGGTCTAT
>JAUWGA010000167.1 GCA_030606635.1 Methanosarcinales archaeon | reverse complement strand
CTATACCGATCTCGTAGGCATCAAGTGCCCGTAACTCCTTAAACATAGCCCTGAGAATATTATTCGCCTCTCCGATACAGCGGCTGGTGTTTCGGATATGCTGCTGCACTTCTCCCGAATTGATCTCGTCATCAGAGACCGTTGCCTTTGCAAGTTCGTAGTTATCCTCGACGCAAACTAGTTTCTCATTGAAATCGTCCAGATTCTGTCTCAGATCCGTGGTATCGACGCCATCGGCCTCAAGTTCGCTGATCTTCGCATCCAGCCGGTCAGAGATGTCGTTCGCCTTACCGATATACGCCCCAGTCCGCGCAGCGACCATATACTTCGCGTAATGCAGAATCTCCTTGCGAATTGATCTCCATTCTTGATTGATCGACCGCGCGACCGACCTGAGGTCCGCCTCGGTATCAGCACTCTGTACCTGTGGCTTGTATCCTTCGAGCCTTAGTTTGTAGCGGTCAAGGCTCTCAGACGCGCCCTTTGGCACCGTGATGTCCTTATCCTCGGCAAACTCGACCTGTTCCTGCAGGAGCTCAAGTCTCTCGATCATCTGGTCGAGCATCTGCAGAAGATGATCCTGTGCAGTGCCCATAAGCATCTGCCGGTTTTCAGGAGTCCTATCGTTCCGGTATATCTGCTGCGCCCGCTGCAGATCGTTTCCGCCAGCTCCCTTGATCGCTTGCGCATCGGCAGCCATACCCATTCCGGCAGATCCGGTACTGACGTTCGCAGCCCGTGCCTGCCCCATAGTTTTGTTTACTTGCGCATCATATGCACGCAGTCCGTCGTTGTTGCCTGCCGCTGCAATGCACGGCACGTACATGCAGGTTAGCAGCAGCGAAACGACGAACAGTGTTGTTATCTGTTTCATGTTCTTTGCCTCCGGTTTTGTTCTGTTTCGTTTATGTTCTTTCAGGCAGTTCTGCCCAAGTCCCACTGGAATCATTTATGAGATAAGCATACTTTCAGTTTTTAGATTTTTAACGCTTTATAATGCTTTATCAGCCTTTATAAATCGATGTAATTCAACTTAAATCTTTATGATCGGTTCTTTGATTCCACTGGTGTGCGCTATGTGGGGATGTGGGGGGGGCGTGCATATTTTAACCAGCATCTTTAAATTATTTCACGACAGAATATTGTTCCAAGATCAGGGATGAAGATGCTCATGAGACTGCTATTTGCCGCATCGATCTGTCTGCTCATCGCGTGTACAGCGACTGCCATGCCGCCATCTGTAGATCACACCGATAACTACACCATAGTTCTCACGTACGGGCAGACCCCGTATCAGATCGGGTATCGCGCTTCCGGAAACGTCACTGCGTGGAACTGGTGGGACACTGGTGACGGCATGCAGCAGCAGAACCTGATACTTGCAATGGTGCTTGATAAGACCGCGCACCCGGTCGGTGGACTGTCCCAGCCCAGTTTCAGTCTCTCGCAGACACGGTTTCGCGCGGGGCTGAATACGTACTCATGGAAAGCGGACGACGACGGAACCGGCGATTACAGCAACAACATGGATATCTGGCACTGGGTGCCTCTCGACCTCACAGGACATTACAACCCGGAACTGACGTTTTATACGTGGTACAATATATCCATAGGCGACTACGGCTATGTGAAAGTCTCGACTGATGGTGGAAATACGTGGACCGACCTTGCGAATTACACTGGAGACCAGACAGGCATGCCAGTTAAGAAGAAGATCGGTCTCAATGCTTACAATAACACGGACATCATTCTTGCATTCAACTTCGTATCAGATGCAAGCGGCACCAACGAGGGCTGGTACATCGATGATATCAAAGTCGTTACCGGCGGTTTCACCGTTCCGTTCTTCGAATGGCGGCTGTTTGGCAGCACAATCTTCAGGGACGGGGCAACATCGACACCCTCCGAGCTCGTGGTCGAGGTCTCGTATCCATCATACTACTCTACCAGAACCGAGACGATAAAACTTCAGGAGTACTCAAAGGGGCTTTACGGCGGGATATTCTACTACGCAACCAACGAGACCTATTCAGGCAGATACGAGATCAATTTCACCAACGAGGTCAATGGCACCGATCCTGCGTCTGTCGTGACGGCATTTGACACCACGCTCTGGGGCTGCCAGGCAAGCAATTGCCACGATGCATGGTCTCCGACGAACGATCCATCGAATAGAACCCTGACCGATGTCGTCCATCCCGATAATATCACATCATCGACCGCAACCAACTGCTTAACCGCATGTCACACACCTTCGGCATCCCAGTTCCTGCGCGCAACGCCTGTGCACCTCCACGAGATCGTGTACGGGCATTACGGCGGATTTATATGTGGTGAAGCCGGATGGATCGAGATATTCAACGAGCCAAATGTAAATATACAGATGTACCGCGAAACCTCGGTCAAGCGACCGCTCGTACAGGGCGCATTCGACCAGCCGTCACATGCATTCGAGACCGCGCCGGTTGACTGCATCGACTGCCACACAAAATTCGTACACGATAAGACCGGTAGCGTCCAGTATCCTGTGGCGTTAACCCCTGCCCTGCGTGGAACAAACATCACCTACGGGGTTCACAGTAACGTTTCATGCGAGAAATGCCACGGCGATCTCTCGTATCCGGAGTTTACCTCCGGTGTCCGTTCACTGGACGGAGCGCTCAACGATTACGTGCCCGAGTTCATGAGTTACGAGGAGAGTACCGAGACATACATAATCGAGGTGGATGGCACAGCAGGCATCAACGTGACCGTCGTGGCAGAGGATACCGATCATGCGTTCATATTATCGCTTGTGGGACCGGTCGACAACACCACAACAGGACTTGCGGACTTAAACGGAAGCGACCCGTGGCGCGGCACATACCTGCTTCCAAGCGTCGATGGCACTGCGATCTTTAGGGCTGGCGGGAAGATCTGCTATCCGTACGGAGAGTACCTCAACGTCGTGACATTCGACACAAGTCCGCCGGAACAGGGCACGTGGGTCGCCAGGATTCTTGCCAGATCGACCGGGAAATTCAATTACACGATCACCTCAAACCACAATATCGCACAGAAACCGGTCATCCACATCCCGTGGAACTGCAGCGAATGCCATCAGGCAAGCCCGCCAGCAGGATGCGATGGCGCAGAGACCGGACTTACGATACCTGACTGGGACAACTATGGTCTGGCATACACGCATACCGATATCGGTGACGATGGCAGCGATGATGTGACATGCAGGGCGTGCCACAACGCACTCCACGACGTCGGTATACTCGACTGCGTGAAATGCCACCAGACCCCGCCGGGCGGACACACCTCAATCTATTCAAATTATGCAAATTACCTGGCAACGACCTACAAGGACTGCCTCCGCTGCCA
>JAUWGA010000101.1 GCA_030606635.1 Methanosarcinales archaeon | reverse complement strand
CTGTAGCAGATGAAGCCCTGCAACCAGTACGCCGTCCATCTCTCTGATGTGCGCATCAGAAAAACCCTCGAATGCAGGATCGACGTAGATGGCTATGTTTCTCGGATCATACGTTGCTATGAGCCGGTTGTCGCACGGCGCTCTGATCGTCCGGTCGGGCAGTGCAACCTCTTCTCCCTTTTTGAAATCGAAGACATGATGTATAGAATCCTTCGTGTCCCTGACCGCATCGCACGGCTTTGATAAAGCGATGCCGCCATCCCTGTAAACCGGAATCCGTATCGTATCTCCTTTAAGCAGGTCTGCCTGTTTCCTTGACAGGGACGCCACATTTGGGATCACGACCGCTGCTCCGAGACTGGAGAGGACATCCGCAGCGATTCCTGCGTTTCCGCCCAGACGCAGCACAGGTCCATCCTTTGCCAGAGACGACGACTCTCCTATGGCAGCAGGCGTTTCAAGCTGGTACTCGCCGCCGGTTCCGCGTCTCATACATGCAAGTAGAAGCGCAAGAAGATCATCCATGTCGCGGATCAGATCAATCGGATCAGAAGGATCCGCAATCTCGCGGTCTCTTAAGTATTCAGCAACCTTTGCTCCATCGACGGTGCACACCGAATCGATGTTAACGTTGTAGCAACAGAGTACCTGTTGTACTTTCACCTTCATGCCGCCTCGAGATCCAACATGCATCCTGCGCCCTGCCCGATCCCCTCATCGATCCGCACCTCTATCCTGTTGACATTCGGACCCATCCGGGACGCGATCCGGGATGCAACATACTCACTCAGGCTCTCTGCGCTCGTTGAATCGGTCGGAACAAAGACGACATCATCTGCCGGAAACCGGTAGTTTTTCTCACCGATATCAACGATCACGCCGTCGCCCTCCGTTCTGATCTTTATGCGGGGGTCGTTCCTGGCGATGATGACGTGGTGGTCGAGACTGCCGCATATCTCGGAAATCAACTCCTTTAAGAGTTCGAAATCGATGATAAACTCATCACTCCGCGCTCCGTGTATCTTCACGCTCACCGCATACGTATGCCCGTGCAGTCTCCCGCATTTTTGATGGTATGGTATTAGATGGCAGGCAGAAAATCGGAGTTTCGCCATCCACCCGTTAAGTTCAATCCACAAGAGAATCACCTTCAGGTTAGAATTTTCTTGATCTCATCTGCTGCCTTGCCAAGTTCCACGAGCACAAGTCCGAGGCTGACATCAGGTGGGGTGAGCACCACAACCAGTGCTTTTGGTCCGGCACCGATCGCAATCATTTTTCCATTCTTCGATTCGACGATTACCCGCTCCGGTATTCCTTTTTCCAGTTCTGTGGACGCGGTTTCCGCAGCGCCGAGCATTGTTGCAGACATGGCAGCAAACGTCTCATCATCGCCTTTCTGCATACATGATACCATGAGCAACCCGTCCCGACTCGCAATCACGCTTGATTCGATCTCTCCGGTCTTCATGAGATCTGATAAAACTTTATTTAACATTTCCGTTGTTGCCATGATCAATCCTCCATTAAATCAAAACGTATGGTGCATTCCCCAGTATCATCGTACTCGTCAGCATCCTTCCGCCCGCCCCGAACCTTCCGACCCATCACGTTCTGGATAAGACAGGTTGCGAGAATGCCTACAGGACAGACTCTGATTGCGGAGATGCCGATCTTCTCGCGCATATCCTTTCCGAGATGGTGTCTGCAGTGTTTCGTTGTCAGCACCAGTTCAGCATCCTTCATTCCCACCTTCACATCATCGGCACTCACACCACGCTCGAAGAGTAACTGCATTCTCTCGATATCGGTCATGTTGGTCATATCCATATCGCCGGAACGATACTCGATGATCTGTTTCCCATATTCGTGCGAGAGGTTCCTGATGATCGCCTTGTAACCATCTCCAAACATCTTCTGGGCAGATGCCATAAACCCCCTTGAGATGATCATTTCGGACTCGATGAGTCGATCGATAGATCTCCCGGTTCTATCTGCTGACTCCCTGTCCATATAGCATTTTGGTATTTGGTGGCATATAATAGTTTCGTTGGGACGCGCCCCCCCGTTGCAGGGGCGTTCGTCCCGTCCACGCCCGTTACCGAATCAGTAGTCGTACTTTCTGTGATAGCCCCTTGGCGTTATGATCCGCTCCCCCCAGATCCTTGATTCGCTGTTTCCGATTATCGCGGTGGTGTGCATATCGACGAAGTCGTCGTAATCGAGCACGCGCTCAAGCGTTGTCACAACCGCGCGCTCACCATCCCTGTATGCGTTCTTCACGAGTCCCACCGGCACCGACCCGGACCGGTGTCTCCTGACTATCTCTATGCATCTGCCAAAGTTCGTATTCCGGTTCCTGCTCTTCGGATTATAGAGAACGATCACAAAGTCGGAAGCTGCCGCGCCTGCGATCCTCTTCTCGATATCCTCCCACGGTGTCAGCAGATCGCTCAGACTGATAGATGCGGAATCGCTTGTGATCGGAGATCCAAGGATACTCGCTGCCGCATTTGCCGCTGTGACGCCTGGGATTACCTGTATCTGGGTACCGGTCTCCGCACCTCCATCTCCATCCGCGCCATCTTTCTCTGCGATCTCCAGCACGATCCCTGCCATGCCATAGACTCCGGAGTCACCTCCGCTTATGATAGATACGGTATTTCCCCCGGATGCCAGTTCCAGCGCGTGTCTGGCGCGTGCGATCTCCTCCCCCATCGAACTGGTTATAATCTTCTTTCCGGGCAGCAATGGCTCGATCTGGTCGAGATACGTGGTGTTACCGATTACGTAATCAGATTCCATGATTGCCTGTTGCGCGGCGACGGTCATCAAATCCGGACATCCCGGACCGATGCCTACAATGTAGAGTTTACAGTCTTTAATGGGCATATTTTGGTGTCATCGTCCTCTTTCATCTTATGCGCTTTGGCGCCACATCGGCGAAACCTTTATCTTCCAGGACTCCAACGTAGAAGGGTAGCAATCTTATGTTACGTAATTTATGATGCACATGGCAAACACGCATTGTCATGGAAGGGTGAAGAGCGAGATACCTGTATCTCGCTTGATGAAGCCATGTATACGTGCGACCCAGACGCTTACTGAATTAGTAAGACGGATTCTGGTAATTATACCGTTTGGTGGATAGTTCGGCTCAAGTGCTGATGAAGGACGTGCCAAGCTGCGATAAGCCCAGGCGAGGTGCATGGAGCCATTGAACCTGGGATCTCCGAATGAGACTTCTTGATGTGACGCGAGTCACATCGATCCTTCGGGATCGGGAACGCTCCGAATTGAAACATCTTAGTAGGGGCAGGAAAAGAAATCAATTGAGATGCTGTGAGTAACGGCGAGTGAAAACAGCAGAGTTCAAACCGAATCTTTCCTCGAAAGAGGATAGAAATGTGGTGTTGTGAGGCAGATCATATACAGTCCAAACTGGTGAAGTCGAACTCATCTGGAACGTTGGGGCATAGAGCGTGATAGCCGCGTAGACGTAAACCAGTGGATCGTGATCTGATCCTCGAGTACCGTGGGTCGGAAATCCCGCGGAAATCTGGGAGACATCAACTTCCAAAACTAAATACAACTTGAGACCGATAGCAGAGTAGTACCGTGAGGGAATACTGAAAAGCATCCAAAAGATGGAGGTTAAAAGTGCTTGAAACCAAATGGTGATAGTGGGGTATGGCATGAAAGGATCTTCGCCGTGAAGGAGGCAGTCGTGAGGCTGTAGTACGGGCGGCGTTGCCGATGTCATATCATACGTTTTGAAGAACGGACCAGGGAGTGTATCTTGGTGGCGAGACTAACGCTTGAAAAGCGGAAGTCGAAGCGAAAGCAACACGCGCGTAGCCCGCAAGGGCATGGCGCGAGGTATACAAGTGCCTGAAGTCACTGGGGTACGACCCGAAGCCGGGCGATCTATGCGTGGGCAGGTTGAAGCGTGGCGAAAGCCGCGTGGAGGACCGAAAGCGGTACTGATATGCAAATCGTTCGCGTGACCTGTGTATAGGGGTGAAAGGCCAATCGAGCCCGGCATCATCTGGTTCCTTCCGAAACATGTCGCAGCATGACCTGATCGGAGATCGTTAGCGGTGTAGAGCACTGATTGAGGGTGTCGGGGGAGAAATCCCTCGCCCCTCTGTCAAACTCCAAAGTCGCTATCATCGTAGAAGATCGGAGTCCGGGCACGGGGTAAGCTCGTTGTCCGTAAGGGAGACAACCCTGACCGTGGTTAAGGTCCCTCAGTGTCGGCTAAGTGTTAAAGATAAAGGGCGTCCCAGGCCATAGACAACTGGAAGGTTAGCTTAGAAGCAGCTACCCTCTAAGGAGTGCGTAACAGCCCACCAGTCGAGGTTTGGGGCCCCGAAAATGGACGGGGCTCAAGCCGACCACCGATACCACGGAGTATCGTAAGATAATCTCGTAGGAAGGCGTCCTGTTTGGGCAGAAGCAGGGCTGTGAAGTCCTGTGGACCATGCAGGAACGAAAATCCTGGTAACAGTAGCAGCAAAGTTAGGTGAGAATCCTAACCGCCGAAGGGGCTAGGTTTCCTCGGCAATGTTCGTCAGCCGAGGGTTAGTCGGTCCTAAGACGTACCGCAATTCGAGTACGCCAAAAGGGAAACAGGTTAATATTCCTGTACCATCCATACTGTATCCGAAAAGGACCTGACGCATCCGGATAGGTTGGGCAGTGCCGTCGCGCTGTTCAAGCACCGAAGCGGGTGGAGTGCCGTAATGGCGAGAAGCCTCGCGAATGTGTGATGACGAAAGTCAACTGAGTCCAGGTGCCCGTGAAAAAGGAGTTTGGATGTCCGTACCGAGAACCGACACAGGTGCCCCTAGCTGAGAAGGCTAAGGCGTGTCGGATAACACTAGCTAAGGGAATTCGGCAAATTAGCTCCGTAACTTCGGGATAAGGAGTGCCTGCCTTGTGAGAGGCAGGTCGCAGTGACAAGGGAGCTCTAACTGTCTAATAACAACATAGCGGATCGCGAACCCGAAAGGGCTAGTACGATCCGTGAATCCTGCCCAGTGCAGGTACCTGAAACCCCGGTTCAACGGGATGAAGGGCCTGTCAACGGCGGGGGTAACTATAACCCTCTTAAGGTAGCGTAGTACCTTGCCGCTTAATTGGCGGCTTGCATGAATGGATCAATGAGAGTTCCACTGTCCCTAGCTAGAATCCGGTGAAGCTTACATTCCAGTGCAGAGTCTGGAGACCCCTAATGGGAAGTGAAGACCCCGTGGAGCTTTACTGCAGCCTGTCGCTGGGTCTCGATTCTGGATGTGAAGGATAGGTAGGAGGCATCGAAGCGCTCTCGCCAGGGAGCGTGGAGCCAACCTTGGGATACTACCCTTTCAGAATTGCGGCTCTTACCCTCCGTACGGAGGGGACCCCGATAGGTGGGCAGTTTGGGTGGGGCGCCACGCCCTCGAAAAGGTATCAAGGGCGCCCTAAGGTTGACTCATCAGGGTCGGAAATCCTGAGAAGAGTGCAAGAGCATAAGTCAGCCTGACGTGATTTCGCATAGCAGGGAATCGCGAGACGAAAGTCGGGTCTAGCGAACCTACGTCGTTTCTTGATGGAACTCGTAGACGACAGAAAAGCTACCCCGGGGATAACAGAGTCGTCACCGGCAAGAGTACATATCGACCCGGTGGCTTGCTACCTCGATGTCGGTTCTTTCCATCCTGGCTGTGCAGCAGCAGCCAAGGGTGAGGTTGTTCGCCTATTAAAGGAGATCGTGAGCTGGGTTTAGACCGTCGTGAGACAGGTCGGTTACTATCTATTAGGGGTGTTTTGAAGTCTGAGGGTAAGTTGCTTTTAGTACGAGAGGAACAGAGCAACGGTGCCTCTAGTCGATCGGTTGTCTGACAAGGCATTGCCGAGCAGCCACGCACTAATGGATAAGGGCTGAAAGCATCTAAGCCCGAAACCAAACCTGAAAAGAGACTTCTCTAAGGATACTTGTAGAAGACAAGTTTGATAGAGTCGGGATGTACGCACCAAGGTAACGAGGTGTTCAGTCCGCGGCTACTAACATCCGTATCAGATTGGTCTTGCTATAGTAGGATCACTGGATGTACGAGCCGACTTCGGTCGGTTCAATTCAGGCGATATCTGGGTCGTACGTTAATACATGGAAAATATACGAGCACATCGGCCATAGCGGCGGGGCAACTCCTGTACCCATTCCGAACACAGAAGATAAGCCCGCCCGCGTTTGTGGCGTGTACTGTGGTGCGAGAGCCCATGGGAATCC
>JAUWGA010000137.1 GCA_030606635.1 Methanosarcinales archaeon | reverse complement strand
TCGATCGAGGGGATACTCTGGCGGCTCCGCAAGCTGGATAACGGAATATTCCATGACCACGAGGATGTGCCGATTGTCGATTACCTGCGGATCGGGCAGCTCACAGTTATGGACGTCTCCGGCATCAGCACCGGGTTTCAGCAGATGATTGCGCAGGTGATCCTCAGGAAAATCTTCGATGCACGACAGAAGACGGAAAACGGAACGTATACTCGTGATACGCCTGACAAATACCTGCCATACCCGGTATTCGTGATTCTTGAAGAAGCGCACCGGTTTGCGCCGCAGGGTAGTGGTGGCGGTGCGGGTGGAGACGGGGGCGAGGGTGGCGGGAGAGTTGCGAAATCAAAGCCGATCATCAAGACGATCCTCTCTGAGGGCAGGAAGTTCGGCGTCGGGATCTGCATGGTCTCGCAGCGTCCAAGCAAGCTTGATTCTGACTCGCTCTCCCAGTGCATGACCCAGATCACGATGCGGATCATCAATCCCGCGGATCAGGAGCAGATCGGGCGGAGCATCGAGTCTGTGAGCCGGGATATCGTGTCAGAACTGCCTGCGCTTGCGAAGGGGCATGCGATCATATCAGGTGTTGGCATCAACACGCCGACGATCGTTCGGATCAGGCAGCGGTACGGGCGTGACAGGGGCGCGAGCAAGGATGCGCCATCGATCTGGGTGCGGGAATCACGTACGGGGCGTGCGGGGCAGGGATCAGGCGCAATTCCGGCGGATCCTGAAATGGATATCGGGGTGTGAATTCCCCCCGCTACAAGTAGCCAGGGTTTTTCCGAAGTTACGCCAGAGATTCCGCAAAGGGCGGACAATGGTCGCGGAGCTATTATGCGGGAACCGCGGTGGAAGTGAGCAGCGAAGTTATTAGGGGGTATAGAGAGAGGGTAGAACATGACTAAACTCAACAAGTTGGCGGCACCCATCCCCGCTAATAGATCGCTTGAAGGCGATCTATCGATGCCACTACCTGAAGGGCAATGCATTACAAGTAGCGGAGTCTTCACCGCAGATCTATAAAAACAGCAACAAAGAACGGATTATCACATGCCAATAGACTCCATCGGTACAATATTCGGCGAGACCGGGTTTGCAGACTTCAGGTTCACGGTCTCAGACCCTTCGACAAAGCAGGGCGACTATCTCAAGATCTGGCACGAGATCGATGGCTGGGTGCTTGCCCAGGTGGTCGCGATCACCAGATTGGACGAGGATCGGGACGATTCAAACGCTGACCGGGTGGTTGCAAAAGCCATGGTCATCGGATCGCGGCAGAACAGGATTTTAAGGGTTCCCAAGACCCCGTTTAGCCCAGGGGACCGGATATTTCACGCAGATCCCGAACTGATCGCATCGACGCTTGGGCTCACACGCGGCAACGTCTATCTCGGACTTCTTGAGGGGCAGCGGATACCTGTGCATCTCGATGCCAACGCCCTTGTCCAGAAGCATGTAAGCATCCTTGCGCGGACCGGCAGCGGCAAGTCGTATGCCGCAGGCGTTATCATGGAGGAACTCCTCGATCAGGATATCCCGCTTGTGATCATCGATACGCACGGCGAGTACACGTCGCTTAAGGATCCTGCATCCGAAGGGGACTTCGAGTACTTTGAGGTTGTGCCGGCAGGATATGCAGAGCGGCTGACCATATACACGCCAGCAGACAGGGTGCTAAATCCCGGGGCAGATACGGTGTTTCGGTTAAATGGGGTCAATCTAAAAGCAGCTGACCTCTCAAGGATTCTTAATATCCAGTCGAGCAGCCAGATGGGCGTCATCTACGAAGCGATACAGAAGATACACGCTGAGAAGAACCGGTACACAATCGACGACATCATCTTTGAGGTCGGCAACAGCAACGGCAATGCGAAATGGGGCGTGTTAGGCGTTCTTGAATCGATTCGGGAGACCGAGATATTCTCAGAGAACCCAACACCGATTCAGGAACTGGTTCAGCCCGGACGGGGGTCGATCATCGACATGAAAGGAGTTGTTCCTGATATGCAGGCGATGATCGTTGCACGGTTGTGCGAGGAGCTCTTTGAGGCAAGAAAAATCAACACCATCCCGCCGATGATGCTCATTATCGAGGAGGCGCACAACTACTGCCCTGAGAAGGGTTTCGGTAAGACCGTCAGCACCGACATCATGCGAACGATCGCGTCAGAGGGCAGGAAATTCGGGCTTGGGATGATGGTGATCTCCCAGCGCCCGGCACGCATCGACAAGAATGTGCTCTCGCAGTGCAACACCCAGATCGTCCTCAAGGTCACCAACCCAAACGACCTGCAGGCGATTCGAAAGGGACTCGAAGGGATCAGCGTTGAAGCAGAGGCTGAGATCAAGAGACTGCCTCCGGGGGTTGCGATGATTGTGAGTGGTGACATCGAGCGACCGATAGTGGTCGAGATCCGCGCACGGAAGAGCAGGCACGGCGGAAAGTCTGCATCCGTGATCGAGCGCGAGCCGCGGCGTGAAGAGCAGCGGGTGGGAAGGGAGCGCGAGCCACTGTTTGCGCCAGAGAAGATGGGGGAAGTGGAAGAGAGAGTATCTGCTACAGAACAGAAGCCTCTCGAAGGAAAGAAGACCAGCGGTTTATTCGCAAAGGTTTTCGGAAGCGGAAAGACATAGACCGATCTCTATTTTTGTTGCGAAGTTTCACGTCCTACCAAAGAACTTTTCGATAAACAGAAAGGTTTAAATAGCAGGATCTGCACACCATAAATTGTACTTGTCGATAAATGGATAAGTTAGAACAAAGGAGGACAATATAATGAAAATCAAGACAGTATGCATGATACTAACATTCCTGCTGATCGCCGGAGCAGGCATTCCGGCAGTGGCAGCGGCAGTGGCAGAAGTTCATATACCGATGCCGGCACCACCACCAGTGATGGTGTCGATGGAAGACTCATCAGACCTGGCAGATATGGACTTTCTGAAACTTCAGATCAGTCCGCGGCACGCCCATACAGAGTTGATGCCGGGCGATAGCGACGAGATCACCATTACGGTGACGAACAAGAACAACGTGACAGTACCGATAAATCCCATGGTCATGGATCAACCGTACAGCGAGTACGTATTCGACGAAGACTGGATCACGATAACGCCTGAGTCCACAGAACTCGAAGCGGACGGCGGCGAGGAAGAGTTTACGATCTCGGTTGCGATCCCTGAGGGGGCAGATCGCGGGCAATACAGCTTGCAGGTCGCATTCACAGACGCTGTGATGCCAACACCATACCCGTCGCCGTATCCGATGTACCTCAATGCGCTCGATCTCCACATCAGCGTTTGGAAGCCGCCTGCGATCCAGATCCAACCATCATACATCTATGACCGGGTCGAATCCGGTGAGGGGCATGATTATCAGATCAATCTGAAGAACATCGGCGAGACGGATATCGAGATCGACCCGAAACACGGAGGTGAGCGATGGTACGGGTACGATGGGGGGATGGCGCAGGCATTCGAGAATGATGCGATCACGATAGATGCGCCATCGGTTGTGCCGGCAGGCGGCACCGCCACAGTTACCGTGCATCTTTCGGTGCCTGAGGATGCGAAAGGCAGGTACGAGGGCGGACTCGATCTGAATATCAATGACCCCTCGATCGAAGAATGGAACGGGATGGTTCATCTCAGTTTTGAGGTGTGGACACAGCCGACAGAGCCATTTGTAAAGACGTTTGCAGTAGGGGTTGCCGAACCCATAACAATTGAGATCGAGTCGAACCAGTACCGGCATTATACCTGCGGAGGCGAGAATGGAGGCAGCAAGGACGAAGAGCCGTCCTTTGATGTGACGCTTAAGGAATCGTCAGGAACTCCTGTAACACTGACCCGCACCATGGCTACATACCATGGCTTGGTTAATCTCGGTGGCAGCGACTGTCTCCCGCCAGGGGAGATCGACAGCAGCGGAATGTATACTGAAGGTCGCACCAGTTACGTCGAACGCTACACCGCGGATGGTACGGTCGGAGAGTGGGAACTTGGCATACTTCCGCGCTACGCCGAAGAATTTGAGTACACGATAACGATCGGAGATGCGGGATGAGGCGCTCCACCGCGCCCCATCCCCGACAGGTGGCAACATGGCGAAGATACCGGCACTGGCAGTGATTGTGATCTCAGCCGCGCTGATCCTTGGTGCAGGATGCATCACAAATACAGGCGGCAACGTCCAATCGTACAACATCGTATGGACGGACACTGACACGCCGCCTGCCGATCACAAGGCGATCGAAACCGAACTCTCGCACCAGATCGCGCCGTATCCGGGCGCGGTGTACGGCAACGTGACCGTCTCGGCATCGGAAAAAGACGGCAGGACGCGTCTTCACATATCTGCCGCATCGCCAACATGTAGATATCCAGACCTCTACGACTTTGCGTACATGAACCATGAACTCAGCATGACCGGATATCTCCTCGAAGCGATCCCTGAGGCGACGAGGCAGGATGCAATCGGAATTGCGATGCAGAATCCGGAGATCGCGGGTGCGTTATCAGGCGGTGCAGGCGCTGGCGTTCCGACTGTACGAAGGATTCTTCCTGAAACAGCAGAGGAGTTCTACGTGCCAAAGACCTGCATAAGCGTTACATGGGCGGATGCATCGGTCTCCGCGCTTGTCGATATGGACACTGGAAGCGTGGTTGAGACATGGGGGGTAGGTGGATGAAAAACGAAACGAGACTGAAGATACTGAAACTGTCCTGCATCTGCGGCGGCATGATCAGCCTGATTCTTCTTGGTCTGTACGTCTTCTTTGTGGTCGCATTTCCCGGAACCGTGAAATTCATGCCGATCCAGGTCGCTCTGCTGCTGGCAGGGATCGTCTCAGTCACCGTCTTCTCATATATGCACCTCAACTACGCAAAGGATAACCCGGAAGAATTCTCATGCCCAATCCTTTCCGGAATCATCATAACTGCGATCTGCCTCTC
>JAUWGA010000094.1 GCA_030606635.1 Methanosarcinales archaeon | reverse complement strand
CAGCGGCGTGACATCAGCATACACAGGGTGGTTCAGAGTAACGACTTCTTCTATGAAGAGCGGGAAGCGATGATGGCGCGTGTCCAGCTGGTCGCAGAGGGTAGCGGCAGGGTGCAGCGCATCCTACAGTCTGAACTTGGCAGCGCGATGGTGGTGGATGTGGAAGAGCGACCGGTCTACGCTGCACAGTGAGTTTTGGTGGGTGCCACTTAAAATCTGTTGCTAAAGTCTTGAAATTTGATTTTCACTGACTATACCATTAAATGAAAAAGTTCACACACCCGCGCACGCTCTTCTGCCCCGAATGCGGCAGAGAAACCAGTGAGTTCTACGACAACCGGTGCAGAGACTGCTTCTGTAAAAGCGTAACCCTGCTCGAGTGCCCGCCTGTCATAAAGATCCGCATCTGCCCGGTCTGCGGCGCATATCACACCGCGGGAAAGTGGATCGAAGCGCCAAGCCAGAAAGAGATGTTCCTCTCTGAAATATCAAGATCAGTAAAGGCGCACCCGGATGCAAAGGACATAAAACTCGATTTTTATGAAGAAGAGCTCGATCCGTCAAGATATCTGGTGCATATATCTGTAAGCGCGGTTATAAGCGATCTTAACATCTCCGCAACCGCTGATACTGAGATACGGATCAAGAGTGAGACCTGCGATTCCTGCAGCAGGATTGCAGGGGGCTATTATGCCGGAATCCTCCAGTTGCGGGCAGATCACCGCCGTATCACCGAGGAAGAGATCGAACGATGCATCCAACTGGCAGACCACCGGTTAAACAAGCTCACGTCAAAGGGAGATCGGTTTGCATTCGTTTCCAAGATTGAGGAACTGAAAGAAGGGGTCGACCTCTATATCGGGTCGATCAGCGCGTGCAAGCAGGTGGGAAACGCCATCCTCAAGGAACTCGGCGGTACGTCCGCCATATCATCATCCCTTGTCGGCAAAAAGGACGGCGAGGATCTGTACCGGGTTACCTGCGCGGTGCGGCTTCCTGAGTTCGTGCGTGGTGATGTCGTGTCCATGTTAGGAAGGGTGATCGAGGTTACGCATCAGGACAAGCAGATTCACGGAATCGACCTCTCTGATGGTGCAAAGGCATCGTTTGATGCTGCCGTGCCTGCCGTGAGACTTGGCAGCCGGAAGGATGCTGTGACCGTGGTTCTGGTCGCGATCGAGAAGGATACGGTTCAGGTGCTGGATCCGGAGACGTACGAGACTGTTCTTCTGAAGGCACCTGCGTTCTTACATGCAGAAGCTGGAAGCGATGTCTGCGTGATCAAGACGGCAGAGGGGTTGTTTCTGCTTCCGTAAAACCCCCATAACACCTTCAATGTCGATGCCAAAGGCATTACGATATCGAGCAGTTCAAACCCACTGTGATTTAACTACACTATTCGATTGTTCCCCGCACGATATTGAACATATTCGATTAAGCGCCTCAGGTCTCATAGGGTTCATCACTTGTTCAGTCAGATGTTTCATCATCGGCGCCGCTTTCCACCAGCCGCCACTTCCCAGGTTTTCAGAATTTCAGAACCACTTTCCAGCCGCACGTACTGCATGAGCGAGCAGATCGGCGCAGGACTCCATATCCTTAAGCGACAGGACCTCGACCGGTGAGTGAAGGTATCGCGTCGTGACACTGATCACACCGGACGGTATCCCCTCGCGTGTCAGGCTGATCGCGGTCGCATCGGTGGTGCCGCCGTCTGATACGTCAAGTTGATGCGCGATCTTGTTCTTCTTTGCGGTCTCTCGCAACCACGCAAGCACCTTTGGGTGCGTGATCACGCCCCTTCCGCCGGCATCCATCACCGTGATGGCAGCACCCTTGCCAACCTCCATCGCGGACTCGTCTTTGGTGATGCCCGGATGATCGCCCGCTATGCAAGTATCGATTGCGATCGCAACATCCGGATCGAGTCCGAATGCAGCTGTTCTCGCACCTTTTAAGCCCACCTCTTCTTGAACCGTGAAGACTGCGTGTACGGTCGGCTTGATATCGCCGATCCGCTTCATCACTTCGATAAGCAGTGCCGCGCCAGCGCGGTTATCAAGCGCCTTTCCTGTGACGCGGTCACCTTTAAGTCTCACAAGGTTCTGGTCGATTGAGATCGAGGTTCCGATCTCGATGCCCATATCAGCGACCTCGTCTGCCGATGATGCACCGACATCGACGAACATGTCCTTGGCTTCCACCGGCTTCTTCCTCTCATCTTCCTTCATGACATGCGGGGGCTTTGATCCGATCACACCGAAACACGGATTTTTTGAGTGAACGATGACTCGCTGGTTGAGCAGAGTCTGATCAAACCACCCGCCGACCTTCACGAACTTCAAGAATCCATTATCATCGATATGCTTGACAGCAAGCCCGATCTCGTCGATATGCGCAGCAAGCATGATGCTCGGGGCGGTGCCCTTCTTCGTAACGATCAGGTTTCCGGGCATGTCCACCCGAACATCCCCATACGAGGATAGTTCCTGGCGGGCAATCGCACGAACGTCGCCCTCGTATCCGGAGATCCCGTGAGCGTCTGATAGCCGCTGCAACAGATCGTACATGACGACTATCCGAACAGTGCACCAAGTCCTGCCATGCCGGACTCTTCTTCTTCCTTCTTCTCTTCTTCTGCTGCCTCTTCGACTTCCGGAGCTGCTTCGGCAGCTGCTTCTGCTGATGCTGCAGGAGCCGCTCCACCTGCTGCTACTGCAACCGGCGCCACCGCTGCCTGCGCAACCGCGCTCTCAATATCTACGTTCTCGAGTGCTGCGACAAGTGCCTTTGCTCTCGAAGCGTCCACGTCGATGCCTGCTGCACCGAGTATGCTGGTGATTCCTTCTTCAGTTATCTCTTTTCCAGCGCTGTTCAACATTAATGCTGCATATATATATTCCATATTTATTACACCTCTTGTTTAGTAGTATCTTATCCGAAAAGAAGACCAAGCCCTTCTGCCGCTTCCTCTTCTTTCTCTTCTCCCTCTCCTTCCCCTTTTTCCTCTGGAGCGGTCTCTTCAGTCTCCGCCTCTGTTGCAGAAACTGCCTCTTCCACCCCTTCTCCTGCCGCCGCCTCCGCCCCTGCCATGAGCAGCTCTTGCAGCGACTCTCCAAGCGCCTCCGGATCTGTTATGCTTACTGCAAGCGCAATCGCACTCGACTGCGCCTTTGATAGCAGCAGATCGATGATAGCCGGTGCAGGTATAGCAGAGTTTATGGCGAGGTTTCTCGCATCAGAAGCTGCCTTTGAAAGTAGTGTCGGAATCGTTACAGGGGTTGGATATGCGATTACGATTGCGAGATTGAATGCGCCCGTTGTCGCTGTCGCGATATCGGATGCGTACTTCGCCTCATCGATATCCAGTGCATCTGCCTCCAGAATCGTGCCGTTGTCATAGACAGAGCGGAGATCGAACCCGACGGTCATCGGGTATATCTCGAGCCGTGTGAGCATCTCAGAGAGCGCACGCGATACTGCCTCGCCGGCATGCGCAACAACCTTGGTCTCGCGGATCACGACTTTCCCTTTGTCGATCCTGGCTGGTATGCCCGCGTTCTGCAGATCGCCCACGATAGGTCCTGGCGCAAAGGAGGTTGGACCCCCCTCGACTGTGATGTCGGCTGGTGCAATAGCACCTGCCCTGATCGGAGCCTCTGTTTTACTGGACTTGAGCAAACTGAAGAGTTTGAAAGGGTTTAATTCCGTGAAAATAAGAGCGGTCTGATCGCCAACAGACGATCCTATCGGACTTAGATCGCTGCCAGATTCATCGAGAGCACGGTGTATGAGGTTATTTCTATAAATTCGGATCTTTACAACATCCTTCATGTTGCGGCGCATCTCTTGCAGTTGCTTTGCCGGTATGTCGCGAATTCCGGCAACCCCGACAACCGAGTATTTGCTGACCAACTGCTTGATGCTCTCGATCTCGTCGATCTTCCACTGCGGAACGTGTGCTGTGCGGTGTTCTGTCGCTGCATCCGTAACCATCACAATCACCTCACCCTCGCTGATTTGCCCATCGTTGTGGTCACATAGATGGATTTGATGTTCTGCACACCCTTGTCCAGCACCTGCTCGAGTCTGATGACCACGGCTTCGATGTTCTCTGCGACCGCCTCTGCCGGCATATCCCGCCGCCCGATAGGGGCGTGGAAGGTCATTCGATCCTTTGACCTGAGTTTTATGCTGCTCCGGGTTTTGTGGATGATCTGGGCGATATCCTTGTCAGGCGTCAGCGGCTCAGGCATCTTGCCCCTCGGACCGAGAATCTTTCCGAGAATCTTTCCGATGGTTGGCATGTATGCGACTTCTGCAATGAAGAAGTCGTAGCTTTCAGCGAGTTCCCTTGCCTTGTTCTTATCATCGCCATACTCCTCGATCGTTTCGGGATCGATGATCAGGTCCGCGCCCGCGCCCTTCGCCAGTAGCGCGGTCTCTCCGCGTGCGAAGACTGCAACCGCGATCGACCTGCCGAGCCCGTGCGGGAGTATGATCTCCTCGTCCACACGGAACCGCGGCTGGCTTAGATCAAGATTCTTCAAATTGATCGCCAGATCCATGCTTTCCGTGAAATTTCTGGACGGAGAGTCATCCAGTACCGTGTTAACAGCGTTTATTGTTTGTTCGTTCATGAATCCACCATCGTAGTCGTATCGACTCTTCGGTCTGCTACGAATGAGTTATATTACACTGGTCGGGTTGTACTTTAATGTATCGGTTGAGCCGGATTTGTGTGCAGTCCCAAAACCGCAAACACACGAAACCGCAATGCCCTTGAAATCCGCATTTGAAAGGGTGTATGCCCAAATCCCTATTCAAAAACGTGGCTGCACCCTAGGAACGGACATATCACATAAATTCCGACCAGAACGAACAGAACCCATGCAAACCAGTTACACGATCCACTAAATCCGGCATAATGTGCCGCGATTGTGAAGATGAATACCGCAGCGAGCAGCATCAGTACCCTCCCTGACCGGACCTTCGGATACTGTACGTTGCTGATCATCAGCACCGATAGCATGGCAAATATGCCGGTTCCAGCGATCGCCAGATACTGCGAATCCACGAGATACAGCGAGAGCACAGCGAATGTGCCTGCCGCCGTGATCGGAAGACCGCGAAACACAGGGAGATCGATTATACCGAACCTGACAAGCCGAAGCGTCCCGCAGATTAAGTATGCGGCAGAGACTGCGCATACGATGGCGTGATTGTAATCGCTGGCAATCGCATAATAGATGACAGCAGGAGCCACGCCGAAGGATATGAGGTCTGCAAACGAGTCGAGGTGCTCGCCGAAGACGCCGGACTCGAAGCGCCTTGCAACAGCGCCGTCCACGCCATCTGCAAGTGCAGCGACAAGGATGAGGATGATGGCGTCATAAACGTAACCGTTCAGCACAAAAAGGATGGCTGTGAACCCAAACAAGATGTTTAAGATCGTGACCAGGTCTGGCAGTCGGAGCAACCGGATGATTCCGGCTTCGTGTTCGCTGCTACTACTATTCATCATCTGATTCCTGATGTTTCTCGTGTTCCGGATCTTTCGATGGCGATTACGGTTTTGCCTGCATATACCTTATCCCCCCGCCGTATGACCGGTTCAAATCCTGGAGGGATGGTCACATCCACCCTCGAACCGAACCGTATCATGCCGATGCGATCGCCCCGCTTCACAAAATCCCCTTCCTTGATGTATGACACGATTCTGCGTGTTATTGTACCTGCGATCTGCGTGACTGTGCATTCGACGCCATCATTTTCGATAACAATCGCATTACGCTCGTTCCTAACCGAGTTTTTCGTGAAAGCCGGGACGCGGCTTCCCTTTGTGTAGCCGATGGACTTGATCCGCCCGGAGATCGGAGTCCGGTTAACATGCACGTCATTGAAATTCATGAAGATGTGCACCTCGCCATTCTCGGCTGCCATGACCCTGCCATCGGCAGGCGATAGCATTACAGGTCTGACAGAGACCTCCTTTGGATCCGGTGCGCGGGTGGGGTCCCGGAAAAAGGCAAGGAAGAATATCGTTAGTAAAATAAAAAAGTATGCGACGATGCGAAATCCCGGATCATAGAATGCAGCCACCGAGGATACTAGTGCGCAAGCCCATACAGTGAGTATCCACCAGATAGATCCCTTCGCAATCCAGATCCTCATGTATCCTCCCCATCACCCTTTACGTACGCACGCAGGAGCCGGGTCATCCGGTCGATCACGTCCAGAAGCTCTGGAAGCGCCTGCATCACAACATAAGCGATCACGAAGAGCGCGATCCCGGAGCCGAGCTTCGCGATGTAATTATGCGCAATATCAAAGCTATCCAGAACCCACACATAATGCGCAATCTGAAAAGTGTGTTCGCCAAACCAGTCATATCCGGTAGCAACTACGACAAAGACATTCCTGACCAGATTCAGCAGGTAAATCACCGGAACCGAAGCTGCGAATGCGATCAGGGTTCTTTTTGCAGATGCACGCACGCAGAAGATCAGTCCCATAAAGATTGCGATGCTCTCGATAGCAGTACATGCAAGAATGATCCTGACCTGGTGCCCATTCAATTCGATCTGATTCCAGTATACCAGTTCTGCAGGCATATTTAATAGATGCAAGACATAAACTACCTGTTTTGCAGCGACTGCGATCAGGAATGTGTTTAGAAGCTCTATCTCTGCAA